>JAIOJO010000350.1 GCA_019911985.1 Sulfuricellaceae bacterium
GGCTGGAAATGTTGACCGAGGCCGGCATTTTGTGCAAGGTCAATTCGGTGATGATACCCGGCATCAACGACCGGCATCTGGTCGAGGTGAACAAGGCGGTCAAGTCGCGCGGCGCCTTCTTGCACAACATCATGCCGCTGATTTCCGCGCCGGAACACGGCACGGTCTTCGGCTTGAACGGCCAGCGCGGACCGAGCGCCCAAGAGCTGAAAGCGCTGCAGGATAGCTGCGAAGGCGAGATGAACATGATGCGCCATTGCCGCCAGTGCCGTGCCGACGCGGTCGGGCTGTTGGGCGAGGATCGTTCTTCCGAGTTCAGCACCGAAAAAGTCATGGAAATGGACATCGAGTACGACGCCGAGGGACGCAAAGCCTATCAGCAGCAGGTGGAGCAGGAGCGGCAGGCCACGGTGGCCGCCAAGGAAGCCGAAATGGCCGAGCTGGAAGCCGAGTTCAGCGACGTGAAGATACTCATCGCGGTTGCCACCAAAGGCCATGGCCGGGTCAACGAGCACTTCGGCCATGCCCAGGAGTTCCAGATTTACGAACTCAGCACCGAGGGCTCCAAATTCGTCGGCCACCGCCGCGTCGATCTCTATTGCCAGGGCGGCTTCGGCGAGGAAGACACCTTGCCCACGGTCATCCGCGCCATCAACGATTGCGTTGCGGTGTTCGTCGCGAAGATCGGCGGCTGCCCGAAGGACAGCCTTAAGGCGGCGGGTATCGATCCGGTGGACAAGTACGCTCACGAGTTCATCGAGCAATCGGCCGTGAAGTACTTCAAGGAATACCTGGGCAAAGTGAAGGCGGGAGAAATCGTTCATGCCGTCCGCGGCGACGCGGATATCCGGCAGGGCGCGTATATCGCGGCTTAAACCAAGCCGCTTAGTTTAAGTTATTGGATTATTAGGAGAATACCATGGCATATAAAATCATTTCGTCGCAATGCACCGCCTGTTCCGCCTGTGAGCCGGAGTGCCCGAACAACGCAATCCGGGAAAAGGACGGAACCTTCATCATCAAGCCCGAGAAGTGCACCGAATGCATCGGTTACTTCGACGACCCCCAATGCGTGGTGGTCTGCCCGGTGGACAATACTTGCGTCATCGACGACAAGTTTCCACGCTACCAGGCCGCCTAGGAGACTGCAATGAATGTGACGATCACACCCAGTGCCGAAAAGTTCATGCGCCGCATGGTGCGTTTCAACGGCGGCGGCGAAGGCGCCGGCCTGCGCTTGCTGGTCAGTGCCGGGGGTTGCTCCGGCTTATCGTCGGAATTTACCGTGGAAGCCGCCCCTCTGCCGGGGGATAGCGTGGTCGATGTCAACGGACTGAAGGTGTTCCTGCCGGCTGAAAGCCGTCTGCTGCTGGACGGCGTGACCATAGACTTTTCCGATTCGGCGATGAATAGCGGCTTGAGCTTCTTCGATCCGAAGGCGACTTCCTGCGCCTGCAGTAGCAGCAGCTCGGGGCCGGGTTTGGCCACCATCGATATGTCCAAGCTCGGCCACAAGCACTGATAGGTCGTTGCGATTGAATGCCGCGAGCATGTCGCAGGGCTTGGCCGAGGACGGGATGGACACGGCGTGGCTGGAACGCGCCTGCTTCGGCCAGGGCGTGCCGGAACAAGCGGAAATCCATCTGCGCTTGGCCGGCTTGGCTTACCAGCAGGACGAGGTGGCGGAAAGCCATTTGCGCCAGGCGCTGGAGATCGCGCCGGATCACGCGGCGGTACTGATCGGGCTGTACCGCTTCTATTTTTACAAGGGGCGTCTGAACGACGCGCTGGGCGTGGCCGAGCGTTGCGTGCTCAAGGCGGCGGCCGACAACGGGATTGCGCCCGATTGGCGGCAGGTGGAACACGGGGACGCCGATTTCGGCAGCTATGCGGCGATCCTGCCCCGCTTTTACTTGTTTACGCTGAAGGCCTACGGCTATTTGCTGATGCGCCTGGGGCGCCTGGAGGAAGGGCGGGAGGCGATACTCAAACTGCTGGAATTGGATGCCGGCGACAAAGTGGGCGGAAAAGTCTTGCTGCAGGTGCTGGAGCGCATGGGGAGGGACGACGATTATGGAGAATGACGAAGCCAAGGATTGGCAGGGAAGCGACCTGAACTGCGCCGTTTGCGCGCACCGGGCGCTGGCCGCCGCCAGCCGTTGTCAACTCAAGCATGCCTGCGTTGAGGATCGCTACGCCAAGCGCATCGACCGTTTCTTCGCCTGGAATCCCGAGCAGGCGCAGCACTTCATGTCGCACCCGTATTTCGAGGTGCGGGCCGTCGCGGCGAAATACCTGGACATCTTCCATTTGGCGAAGCTGGCGCAGGATACGGACGAGACGGTGCGCCTCACGGCCGCATTGCGCCTGCCGCAACGCATCTTGCTGACGATGCGGGCCGACCCGGACCGGGAGGTGCGCATCCGCGTGGCGGCACGGCTGGAGGAAAGCCATCTCGGTTCGATGATTCAAGATTCGGACTATTACGTGCGCCAGATCGTCGCGCGCCGGATTCCAGCCGGGATGCTGGTGATGATGATGCACGACGCGGATTCGGAAGTCCGGCTAACCGTCGCCCAGCGCATCGGCGAGGAATGGCTTGCCAAGATGTCCGGCGACGAAGACCGCAGGGTGCGCCTGGAGGCGGCCAGGCGGCTGAATCCGCTGACCCTTCCGGTGCTCTTGAACGATGCCGACTGGCTGGTGCGCTACGAAGTGGCGGGCCGCATCGCGGAGAAATATCTGCAGCAAATGCTGAACGACGAGGAACCGGCCGTGCGCGAACTGGCGCGCAAGCGCTTGGCCGGAGAAGACACGGCGCACGATTTGCCGGACTTAGGCGCGGCTTAAGGAAGCGCTGATTTATTCGCTCCGTTCGGGCTGAGCTTGTCGAAGCCATTTGTAACATTATGATTTACATGGAAGGCCCTTCGACGGGCTCAGGGCGAACGGATTTAATCAGCGTTTCCTTAAGAACTTAAGTAAGGAGTAAGGGATATGGCCAAGATCAGCCGTGACAGCGATACCGTCGAGCTAACCTCGCCGCCGATTTTCGATTACGGGCAAAAAGTGCGGATCATCAAGACGATACGCAACGACGGCACGTTCCCCGGCAAGGACATCGGCGAGGTGCTGGTCAAAAAAGGCGATTTGGGTTACGTGACCAGCATCGGCACTTTTTTGCAGCAATTTTATATCTACGGCATCGAGATCATCGACCGGGGTTACCGGGTGGGCCTGCGGGGCAAGGAAATGGAAGCCATCGAGCCCGAGGTCAAACCGGCGGAAACCGAAACCAGCGCGGGAGAAGCGGCATGATGGAACCCAGAATTCCGAAATACCAGTGGGGCCAGCCGGTGGTGGCCATAGGCGATATGTATAACGACGGCTCCTTTCCCGAGCAGGCCGAGGATGCCTTGCTGGTCAGCGAGGGCAGCACCGGCGAGGTGGTCCAAGTGGGCCACCACGAGGAATCCAACACACCGGTCTATATGGTCGAATTCCAGGGCGGAATCGTGGTGGGCTGCCTGGAGGAGGAAATTACACCGAAATAGCTTCTAAACACGGAGGCGACCATGGGAGAAGTGGCTACCGGTTTATTTCCGCAGCCGAACGACGTGGATCGTAAGCGGATCGAACGCGCCTTGGCCGAACGTCGGCGCTACCGCTATGTATCCCCCGAAGTGTGCGCCGTCGAAAACGGCTATCAAATCAAAAGCCCTTGCTGCTCGCGCAATATCGACAAGGGCGGCGGAGTCATCGACATCGCGCGGCTGGAGTATTGGCAAGCTTTGCAGGTTTGGCGTTTGTACAGCAGGGAACACAGCCAGAGCTTATGGCGTTTGCAGGGGGAATTCGCGAATTTGCGCGAATTGTTGCAGCAACTGAACTTGGACCCGGAGCGGATTTTTTGGCCATGAACGTAGAAGCCACCACAGTCTATCTCGACAACAACGCCACCACGGCCGTCGCGCCCGAATGCGCGGCAGCCATGATGGCGTGCCTGGAGTCGAATTACGCCAACCCGTCGAGCAAGCACCCGCTCGGGATGGCCGCCAAGCAGGCGGTGGGCGAAGCGCGCGGCAAGGTGGCGCGCTTCCTCAAGGCCGGCCAGGCCGAAATCGTCTTCACCGGCGGGGCGAGCGAAAGCAATCACACGGCGATCATGGCTGCCCTAGCCCTCAATCCGGGTAAGCGCCACATCGTGACGAGCCGCGTCGAGCACCCTTCCGTGCTGCTCTTGCTGCAGCACCTGGAAACGCGGGGCGTAAGGGTGACTTACTTGCCGGTGGACGGGAACGGCCGCCTGAGCCTAGACGATTTCGAGCGCTCTCTCGGCGAGGATACGGCGCTGGCGAGCTTGATGTGGGCCAACAACGAAACCGGCGTGCTGTTCCCGGTTGCCGAGGCGGCGGAAATCGCCAAGGCCAAAGGGGTGCTGTTTCACACCGACGCGGTGCAGGCGGCTGGCAGGGTAGAGATTGACCTGGAGCGCGTGCCGGCGGACTTGCTCTCCTTTTCAGGCCACAAGCTACACGCCCCCAAGGGCATAGGCGCATTGTTCGTGCGCAAGGGAATCAAGCTGCCGCCGCTGTTTTTCGGGCATCAGGAGCGCGGGCGGCGCGGCGGAACGGAAAACGTACCGGCCATCGCGGCGCTCGGCGCGGCGTGCGAGCTGGCGGTGGCTGGCCTGGCGGAGCGGAATGCCCGTATCGCCGCGTTGCGGGACAAGTTGGAGGCGGGTGTTTTGGCGAGCATGCCAGGCGCGCAAATCAACGGCGCGGGAGCCGAGAGGCTATCCAACACCAGCAGCATACGCTGCGGCGAAACGGACAGCGAAATCGTCTTGGACCGCTTGTCCAAGGTCGGAATCTGCGCGTCCGCCGGCTCGGCCTGCACCGCCGGAGGAACCGATCCATCCCACGTATTGATCGCGATGGGGCTGGGGCGCAGCGGCGCGCTGGCGACGATACGCTTCTCGCTGAGCCGCTACAGCCGCGAGGACGACGTCGACCGGGTCGTGGAAGTTTTGTCAGGAATAAACTGGACGGCCGCCGCGCAAGCGGCATAACTAAAATAGATAAATGGAAAAGAGGGAAAAATGAAAATCATGATCCGCAGGAATGGCGCAGGCGTACTGTCCGCTTACGTGCCGAAAAAGGACTTGGAAGAGCCCATCGTTTCCATGGAAAAAGAGGAAATGTGGGGGGGCATGGTGACATTGGCTAA
>JAIOJO010000351.1 GCA_019911985.1 Sulfuricellaceae bacterium
GCCCCAGGTCATGCTTTTGTTGGCTATGTGAGTTTTTCATGTGATGAATTCCTTGATATTTGATTATGTTCAGCGTGCTTCGCGCGCAGGCTGCCAGCCCGCCGCGGCTTCCAGGGACACTTGGGTCAAGCGCAGTTCGGTGCGGGCGTCGAGCAGGTCGCGTTGCCCGTCCAGTACCTGGCGGTTGACCAACAGCAATTGCAGCAGCCCGATCTCGCCGGCGCGAAAGGAAACGGAGGACAGGTGCTGGTTTTCCTCCAGGCTCGGCAGCACCGATTCGCTCAGCCGTTTGACGCGTGTTTTCAGATTCTCCCAGCGCTCCCACAGCGCCAGCACTTGAGCGCGCGCGGCGCGTTGCGCGGCCTGTTGCTGCACCTGCGCTTGTGTCAACTCAGTGGTCGCGCGCCCGATTCCGGTGTCGTTGCGGCGAAACAGCGGCAGCGGCAGGGAGATGCTCAAACCCGTGATTCTGTCTCGGGAGTCAGCCGGGCCTTCGCGCGCTGAACTCAGGCCCAGCGTCACGTCCGGATAAACTGCCGCGCGCTCCAGATCGAGCCGGCTTCTGGCGGCTTTTTCGCGATAGTCGAATTCGCGTAGCAGCGGGCGGTTGACGGCCGAAGCCAGCAGGCTATCCAATGTGTACGAAACCGGGGCGGCATCAAGATATCCGCCGGCTTCGGGCAAGTTATCGGCCGGCAGTTGCAACAAGGCGGCCAACTCGGCTCGTGCCTGTACCAGTTGCTCCCGCAGCAGGGATACCTGGTTTTGCGCGCGCTCCGCTTCCACCTTGGCGAGATTGCCATCGAGGCGGCTGTCTTCGCCCGCCGCGACGCGCTTTCTGACTGCCGTCGCTGCCTCCTCAATGAGCTTGAGCGTCCGCTCCTCCATTTGAATGCGCAGTTGCAGACCAAGCACTCGCACGAAGCGCTGCTCCACTTCCGCGCGCAGTTGACGCCGGGTTTCCGCGATTGCCTCTTGCGTCGCGGCAAGAGACTGTTCCGCTGCGCTGCGGCGCTTGCCCTGTTGTCCGGCTATTTCGAAAGTCTGCGCCAGCCCGACCGTCCACTCGCGGTTGATCCGGGCGGGGTCGGCCGTTTGAGGAAGAGTGCGCTTGCGCCACTCCGTAGCGAGTTGTGGGTTGTTCCATAGCGGCGCACGGGCGTCGGTGAGCTCGCCCTCTGCCGCGGCAAGATTCGCCTGGGTAGCGCGCAGTGCCGGGTTGGCCTGTTCAGCCTGTTCCCAGGCTTGCTCCAACGTGAGCGGAGCCGACAAGGCTGGAAGAGGATAAAGCGATGCGAGCAAGAATGGCACGCCGATAAGGCGGCGCATCCTGCTCCGCAGGGTGCGGCAAATAGTGACGAATGGCACGATAACTCCTTCTGATGTGTGCACGGCAGCTCGCTTGAGGCGAGCTTGCACTCAAGACAAAATCACAACACGATTTGGATCAGAGATTTAGGAGAAGAGTCGCGGGGGCCGGTAGCGGCCTTCGGGAAGAGAGGGGAGAACGATTGATTGCTTACAGACGAAGTAATCGCCGGTGGCCTCCGTCAGAAGGGTCGGATGCAGGGAAAAGATTCCGACGAAATGATCCACGGCGTGGCACCAGTGGTTGCACGCAACGCCCTTGAGGCCGGGTTTTCCCTCGCCGGGCTGCGCAGCGGTCGCGGCATCGTCTTCCAGTGCCGTGTGCGGCGCTTCCAGGAACGCGTCAGCTACAGCCTCCTTGTTAAACGTCCAGCCGCCAGTATTGATCACTAGGGTGAGCAACAGGAGTTGAACAATTCGTCGGGCCGTGGCAGACATAGTTTTTATTTTTAAACTTGTTCTTTGATCAAGATACAGTCAATTTAAACCCTGTAGCAACTTCAGTGTCAAGCGGTTAAAATGATAGCATTGTCACGCGGAGAGACACATGCGCATTGGGGAATTGACAAAAGCTACCGGCATCGACGTTGAAACACTACGCTACTATGAGCGCGTCGGACTATTGCAGCCACCTGCCCGCCAAGCCAACGGTTACCGGGCCTATGGCCAGGATGCGGTAGAGCGGGCGAATTTTATCCGGCACTGCCGCGCGCTGGACATGGGGCTGGTAGACATCAAGCGCCTGCTCGGCTTTGCGTCGAAGCCCGACACTGGCTGCAGTGACGTGAACCGCTTGCTTGATGAGCATCTTGCTCGCGTGCGCGCCAAGCTCAAATCGCTCAGAACGCTGGAAAAACAACTCACTCGGCTTCGCAGCCAATGCGATGCCGATCACCGGGCGGCCGACTGCGGTATTTTGCAAGACTTGGTTGCGGCCGCCCATGGCGAGGCGTGCGCGTGCCATCCGTCCGACGGCAACACCCGCTTGTCTAACCGAAAGGCGCATGAGTGATTGCGGAGTTGGCCAAAACAACAGCGTTGTTCGTCGCCACCGCCGTCGCCGA
Source organism: Sulfuricellaceae bacterium (assembly GCA_019911985.1). Taxonomy (GTDB): domain Bacteria; phylum Pseudomonadota; class Gammaproteobacteria; order Burkholderiales; family UBA9220; genus JAIOJO01. Next base: position 2,433 of record JAIOJO010000351.1, read on the forward strand.
AATCGTAGGCTGCTACTTACCCTGGCTTTGGCTCAAGCAGGGCAAGCCCGGGTGGTTGCTATTGCCGGCGGCGGCGAGCCTTGCGCTGTTCGCCTGGCTGCTCACGCTGCACCCCAGCGCCGCCGGGCGCACCTATGCGGCCTACGGCGGGGTCTATATTGCCGTTGCGCTGGTTTGGCTGTGGCGGGTGGACGGCGTAACGCCTACGCGCTGGGATTTACTTGGCATGGCGGTCGCCTTGGCGGGGATGGCGATCATCGTGCTGCAACCCCCATTGCACCGCTAGCGACAAGGATTTCCCGGTTCATTTGCATGGCGGGCATAGAGCGCCTAACCTCGCTTCAGATCGTCGCGTTTCTGCAAGTACTCCTCGCGATCGATTTCTCCCCGAGCATATCGTTCCTCCAGGACGGCCAGCGCATCGGGCTTTTTTTCACCGTCTGGGGCGTTCGAGCGGCGACCCGCCATCAGGTACTTCACCGCTGCCAGCACCAGCAGTATCGGAATCAGCCAGAAAAACGCCATCCCTATCCACCCCAACCAATGCCAGCCCATGCCGTAGCCTTCATAATTCATCCACATGCTAATCTCCTTGATCGTAGTCCTTTCTTTATAGCACCTGCCCACCTTGGCGAAACTCTATTGTGCGAAGTCGCACTTGTTGTCGGCCTACGCTTGCAATAACCGCTTGCAGTTCCGCGGGTACTAGAGCGCCTACATCACCCGTTCCAGCCGTTGCCTGACCTCGCTCGCCAACGCGGTGATCTCGGGCTTGTTCACCAGTTCCAGCACCGCGTTCGGATCCATGAATTCGATATGGACCGCGCCGGTTTCGTCCTGCCGCACCACCACATTGCATGGCAGCAGCAGGCCAATGGATGGTTCCGCTTCCAGCGCCCGATGCGCAAGCGGCGGATTGCAGACACAGAGGATGCGGTAGGGCGCATGTCTTGGTTGAGTTTCTTTTTCAGTGTCGCCGCAGCGCGTAAGCCGCCGGCAGCACAAACAAGGACAGCAGCGGCGCGGTCAACATGCCGCCGACCATGGGCGCGGCAATGCGGCTCATCGCCTCGGAGCCGGTTCCCGCACCGATCAGGATCGGGATCAAGCCGGCCAGGATCACCGCCACGGTCATCGCCTTTGGACGTACCCGCAAGGCCGCGCCGTCGATCAGCGCGGCATGCAAATCGGCTTGCGTATTGAGACGGCCGGCGGCGCGATAGCGCGCGACGGCATCGTCCAGATAGACCAGCATGATGACGCCGAATTCCGCCGCCAGCCCGGCCAAGGCGATCATTCCCACCCCGCTCGCAATGGAAAAATTCTGGCCCAGCAGATAGAGAAACCACACCGCGCCGACCAGCGCGAACGGCAGCGTGCCTAAAATC
>JAIOJO010000352.1 GCA_019911985.1 Sulfuricellaceae bacterium
CTCGTACGTGGTTTCCTTGTTCAGCTCGACGGTCAGGTCGACCACGGACACGTTGGAGGTCGGGACACGGAAGGCCATGCCGGTGAGCTTCTTGTTCAGCTCGGGGATGACCTTGCCGACGGCCTTGGCGGCGCCGGTGGAGGACGGGATGATGTTTTCCAGGATGCCGCGGCCGCCGCGCCAGTCTTTGCTGGAGGGGCCGTCGACGGTTTTCTGGGTGGCGGTGGCGGCGTGCACGGTGGTCATCAGGCCGCGCTTGATGCCCCAATTGTCGTGCAGCACCTTGGCTACGGGAGCCAGGCAGTTGGTGGTGCAGGAAGCGGCGGAAACGATGGCTTCGCCGGCGTATTTGGTGTGGTTCACGCCGTACACGAACATCGGGGTGTCGTCTTTGGAGGGGGCGGACTGAACCACTTTCTTGGCGCCGGCCTTGATGTGCGCCTGGCAGGATTCGGTGGTCAGGAAGAAGCCGGTGCAGTCGATCACGATGTCGGCGCCCACTTCGTTCCATTTCAGGTTGGCGGGGTCGCGCTCGGCCGTCAGGCGAATCTTCTTGCCGTTGACGACCATGTTGCCGCCGTCGACGGAGATGTCGCCGTTGAAGCGGCCGTGCACGGAGTCGTACTTCAGCATGTAAGCGAGATAGTCAGGGTCGAGCAGGTCGTTGATGGCGACGATTTCGATGTCTTTGAAGTCCTTGGCTACGGCGCGGAACACCATGCGGCCGATGCGGCCAAATCCGTTGATACCGACTTTGATTGCCATGTTTCTTTACTCCTTACTAGTTTTGAAAATCTTTAGCCGAAAAGGCGCTAAAAACCTCTGTAATTAAGTGTTTTCGCGCCTTTGCGGTAAATGTTTTTTACAGAATGCCTTTGGCGGTGTTGACCAGGTTCTCGACCGTGAAGCCAAACAGCTTGAACAGTTCGCCGGCCGGGGCGGATTCGCCGAAGCGGTTCAGTCCCACCACGGCGCCGTCGCCGACGTATTTGTACCAGCCGTCGGTGACGCCGGCTTCAATCGCCACGCGCTTGACGCCCTTGGGCAGCACACTGTCCTTGTAAGCTTGATCCTGGCGGTCGAAGACATTGGTCGAAGGCATCGACGCCACGCGGGTCGGAACGCCTTGCTCGTCCAGCACCTTCTTCGCGTCCAAGGCCAGTTGAACTTCGGAACCGGTGGCGATCAGCACCATTTTCGCGCCGGCCGCGTCGGCCAGCACGTAGCCGCCCTTGGCAATGGCCGCGATCTGGGCGTCGCTGCGTTTCTGGAAGTTGAGGTTCTGGCGCGACAGGATCAGGCTGGTCGGGCCGGTCGCTTTTTCCACGCCGCTGCTCCAGGCGACGACGGTTTCCACCGTGTCGCAGGGACGCCATACGTCCATGTTAGGGATCAGGCGAAGGGTGGCCGTCTGCTCGACCGGCTGGTGCGTCGGGCCGTCTTCGCCCAGGCCGATGGAGTCGTGGGTAAAGACATAGATCACGCGCTGTTTCATCAGCGCCGACATGCGCAGCGCGTTACGGGCGTATTCCGAGAACATCAGGAAGGTGCCGCCGAAGGGCAGAATGCCGCCGTGCAAAGCCATGCCGTTCATGATGTGGGACATGCCGAATTCGCGCACGCCGTAGCTGATATAGTTGCCGGTGCTCTTGCCTTTGACGTGGTGGCAGCCTGTCCAGTTGGTCAGGTTGGAACCGGTCAAGTCGGCGGAACCGCCGACGAACTCGGGCAGGGCCGGAGCCAAGCCGTTGATGGCGATCTGCGAAGCCTTGCGGGTAGCGACGGTTTCCGCTTTCTCGTTGGTGGCCTTGAGGAAGTTGGCGGCGTGCTGCTTCCAGTTGGCGGGCAGCTCGTTCGCCATGCGGCGCTTGAGCTCGGCGGCTTCCTTGGGGAAGGCCTTGGCGTATTCGGCGAATTTGTTGTTCCACAGCGTTTCCAGCCCGGCGCCCTTGGTGCGGCAATCCCAACCGTCGTACACGTCCTGGGGAATTTCGAAGGAAGGATGGTTCCAGCCCAGGTTCTTGCGGGTATCGGCCACTTCGGCATCGCCCAGCGCCGCGCCGTGCACGTCATGGGTACCTTCCTTATTGGGAGAACCCTTGCCGATAACGGTTTTGCAGCAAATCAGGCTGGGCTTGTCGGTGACTTTCTTCGCTTCCTGAACGGCGGCTTCGATCGCAGCCGAGTCGTGGCCGTCGACGTTGGCAATGACGTGCCAGCCGTAAGCTTCGAAGCGCTTCGGCGTGTCGTCGGTAAACCAGCCATCGACGTGGCCGTCGATGGAAATGCCGTTGTCGTCCCAGAAAGCCGTCAGCTTGCCCAGGCCCCAGGTGCCGGCCAGCGCGCACGCCTCGTGGGAAATGCCTTCCATCAAGCAGCCGTCGCCGAGGAACACATAGGTGTTGTGATTGACGATTTCGTGGCCGGGCTTGTTGAATTCGGCGGCGAGCAGCTTTTCCGCCATGGCCATGCCGACGGCGTTGGTGATGCCTTGGCCGAGGGGGCCGGTAGTGGTCTCGATGCCGGGGGTGTAGCTGTACTCGGGGTGCCCTGGGGTTTTCGAGTGCAGTTGACGGAATTTCTTGATCTCGTCCATCGGCAGATCGTAGCCCGTTAGGTGCAGCAGGGAGTAAATCAGCATCGAGCCGTGGCCGTTGGACAGCACGAAGCGGTCGCGGTCGAACCATTTAGGATTGGAGGGGTTGTGGCGCAGATGGTGATTCCATACCACTTCGGCGATTTCCGCCATGCCCATGGGGGCGCCGGGATGCCCGGAATTGGCCTTTTGCACCGCGTCCATGGAAAGTACGCGAATGGCGTTCGCCAAGTCTTTACGAGTTGCCATAAATTTCTTCCTTCGTTGTTTAAATCTTTTAGAGCCCAAAACCGGCATGACGGCCGACCCGGAGTTAACTAAACAAAACTGTCTTGCCTACGCGGGAGGAGCGACGAATGCGCCTGTCGGGAACCTACGACCTCTTGCAGACAGCCACCCTGCTTACGCTTGTATAGCCAGGGTTTTATTTTTTAAAAAGGGGGTTGATTATGTACTAGCGCGTAAAATTGGGCAATAGAATGTTTTTATACAAATCGGGCTATTGGTTATCGCTTTTCGGCGGCGGAATAGACCCAGTTTTTCCAGGACTCGAACATGGCCGGGTTGAGGGCGGCGATCACCGAACGCTGCCAGGGCTCGCCACTCCAAAAGTCGTCGTTTTCCAGCGAGCACATGGTGCCGCCGGCCTCCTGCAAAATCAGCACGCCGGCCGCGTAATCCCACAGTTTTTGGCCGCCATGGAGGTAGATGTCGATTCGGCCCGCGGCGACATAGCACCAATCCAGCGCGCTGGCGCCGAAGTTGCGCTGGGAGCGGTAGGGAGGCGATACGCCCAGGCGTTCGCGTAGGGGACGGTCGAGGCGTTTGAAGTCGATGCAGGCCATGGCAGCGGAAAGCCCCGCGGGGCAGAAGGTCTTGATCGGCAAGGGCTCGCCGTTGAGCCAGGCGCCGCGCCCTTTTTGCGCGCAATACATTTCGTCGGCAACCGGGTCGTAGACCGCCCCCAAGACCGGACGGCCGTTGCGCCACAAGGCCACGGATACCGCGAAATAGGGCAGTCCATTGACGAAATTGGAGGTGCCGTCGATCGGGTCGATGCACCATAGGCCGTCGTTGCCCTGGTCCCATTGTGCCTGCTGTTCGGCGGCGGTCATTTCCTCGCCCAGCACGGTGCAATTCTCGATCCTGAGTACCGCCTCGATCAGCGCCGCCTGGGCGGCCAAGTCGGCCTCGGTGCACAAGCTGCCGTCGTCCTTGTGCTGACGCGCCACTTTCAGATAGCGTGGCATGATTTCGTTGATGGCGACGCGCCGGATGGCGTCGGTCAGATCTTCCAGCACCGTTTTAATCCTGTTTCCATTTGATCGAACAACCCATGCTGGGAATTTGCTCGCGCGGGCCGAGCCCGCTGCGCGCCACCTCCGCCATGGCTTCGAACAAGTCGCGGCGGACATCGGCGGGCGCGGTTTCCTTGCGCGACGCGTCGAAGCGGCCGCGATACTGCAATTCCAGGCCGGCGTTGAAACCGAAAAAATCCGGCGTGCACACCGCGCCGTAGGCTTTGGCGACTTCCTGGGTTTCGTCCCATACGTAAGGGAAGGGGAAGTTGAATTCCCGCGCCACTTTTTTCATGTTGTCGAAAGAATCTTCGGCGTATTCAGCCGGGTCGTTGGACATGATGGCTATCGTATTGACGCCGTGGGCGAGCAGTTCGCGGGTATCGCGCACCAGGCGTTCGAGTATCGCCTTGACGTAGGGGCAATGGTTGCAGATAAACATCACCAGCAGGCCGTTCGGGCCGCTTGCGTCGGCCAGGCTGTGGCGCTTGCCGTCGATGCCGGGCAAGTCGAAATCCACGGCTTTCCAGCCGAAATCGCATACCGGTGTTTGCAGGCTAACCATACGTAACGCTCCTCTAATCAGCAAGGGGCTGATAATATCAACGAAACTCATCTTTAGTCACGCATGCCCTGTGGGAGCCTTGTTAAGTCACATGCCGATTTCCCGTTTTTACTGTCCCGTTCCCCTCGCCTCCGGGCAAATGCTCGATTTGCCGCAGCAAGCGGCGCATCATGCCGCGCGCGTGCTGCGTTTGCGGGAAGGCGACCGGGTGGTGCTTTTCAACGGCGAGGGCGGCGAATGCGTGGCGAAAATCTTCTCGGCCGGAAAATCCGCCATGACGGTGCAGGTGCTGCAGGTGCTGGACGTGGAGCGCGAATCGCCGTTGCGCGTGACGCTGGCCCAAGCGGTTTCCGCCGGGGAAAAAATGGATTACACCATCCAAAAGGCCGTGGAGCTGGGCGTGCGGTACATCCAGCCGCTGGAGAGCGAGCGTTGCGTGGTGCGCTTGAGCGGCGAACGCGCCGAAAAGCGCGTGCAGCACTGGCAACAAGTGGTCGTGTCGGCCTGCGAACAAAGCGGTCGCAACCGGGTGCCGCCGGTCGCTCCGGTCTTGCCGCTGCCGCGCTGGCTGGAGCGGGAGGCCACGGGCTCGCTGAAGTTGATGCTGGCGCCGGATGCCGAGCGGAAACTGAGCGAATTGCCGTGCCCGGCCGGGGAGGTGGTGCTGCTGATCGGCCCCGAGGGCGGATTTTCCGCGCCGGAAACCGCTGCCGCCGCTAAGATGGGCTATCTCCCGGTGCGGCTGGGCGCCCGCGTGCTGCGCACCGAAACGGCGGCGCTGGCGGCTTTGGCGGCGATGTCGGCGCTGTGGGGGGATTTTTGAGCGCCGGGATTGTGTTGCGCATGTGTGGAGCTTGATATTGCCGGGCAAGGACTTGCCTTACGGGTTGGCGCAGGGCAAAGGAGTTGAGGTACACTTTGCATGTGCAATGGAATGCTTTGATTTGATAACAGATTGACTTTCGATGCCAGATAAAACTCAGAACTCGGAACTCGGAACCCATTTCGTCGCGTGGTTTCGTTCCGCCGCGCCTTATATCCACGCCTTTCGCGGCAAAACTTTCGTCATCGCCTTCGGCGGCGAAGTGGTGAGCGAGGGGCAGTTTATCGCGCTGGCGCACGACCTGAGCCTGCTCAACAGCCTCGGCGTGCGGCTGGTGCTGGTGCATGGCGTGCGCCCGCAGATCGAGGAGGAGTTGACCGAACGCGGCGCGGCGATCCGCTATACCGGGGGGATGCGCGTTACCGACGACGACGCGCTGAAATGCGTCAAGGAGGCGGCCGGCACGGTGCGGGTGGAAATCGAGGCGTTGCTGTCGATGGGTTTGGCCAACTCGCCGATGGCGGGAGCGGATATCCGCGTGGCGAGCGGGAATTTCGTGACCGCCAAGCCAATCGGAGTGCTGGACGGCGTCGATCTGCAGCTCACCGGCGAAGTGAGAAAAATCGATGTGACCGCGATCAACCGCCGCTTGGAACAAAACGACATGGTCTTGCTGTCGCCGATCGGCTATTCGCCCACCGGCGAAATTTTCAATCTTACCCTGGAAGATGTGGCAACCAGCGCCGCTATCGCGCTCGATGCCGACAAGCTGATCTTCCTGATGGACAACAACGGCGTGACCGATGCGGATGGCGATTTGTTGCGCGAGCTGACCATCGCCGAGGCGAGCGAAATTTTGGCCGCCGGGCGCGACTTGCCCGAAGATATCGGGGTTTACCTGCCCTGTGCGGTGCGCGCCTGCCGCAGCGGGGTGGCGCGCGGCCACCTGATTAACCGTCATGTCGACGGGGCTTTGCTGCAGGAGCTGTTTACCCACGGCGGGATCGGCACGATGTTGTCGGAGGCCCCTCTGGAAACCATACGCAAGGCGACTATCGACGATGTGGGCGGCGTCCTGAAACTGCTCGAACCCTTGGAGGCGGAGGGAGTGCTGGTGCGGCGTTCGCGCGAGTTGCTGGAAATGGAAATCGACCGCTTCTGGGTATTGGAATACGACGGCATGATTATCGGCTGCGCCGCACTCTACCCTTTCCCCGAGGAGACGGCGGCGGAATTGGCGTGCTTGGCGATCCACGCCAATTATCGCGACGGCGGACGCGGCGAGCTGCTGCTCGGCCATATCGAAGACTATGCCCGGAAAATCCGGATACGGCAGTTATTCGTGCTGACCACGCGTACCGCGCATTGGTTTATCGAGCGCGGCTTCGTCGAGGCCGGCGTGGAACAACTGCCTAAAGCCAAACAGGGTTTATACAATTACCGCCGCCGTTCCAAGGTTTTTATGAAAAAGCTCCAAACAAGGGCCAAGGCATGAGTTCGCTAAAATCAAGTGCGAATTGTTGACAGTTTTGCCACCCATGTCCTGGGCCATTTTGATTTAATTCAATCTTGCCTGGGCAAGCTCAATGCTGTCCAAAGGCCGCGTTACGCTTGTATTTGGATCGTTTCTGATAATGCCCCCCGCCGGCATGGCTATTTTCCCACGCAGGCCAATATGCCGGAGACAAGAACGGGTGTTCATCCACCTCGGTTCGGGTTTTTCGTTCGCTGTCGGGGGCTTGGGCGGTACGGCTTCTTGGAGGAGGCAAGGCTGATTGTTTGAGCTTTCGTTAAAGGATTTTTCCGCCATAAAAATTTAGAGAAGCCGCTTCTTTCCGCCCTGCTGGGCCGGAAGGACTAAAGGCGTCGATTCATTGAAAAAAGGGGAGCGCATGAAACATTTGATGAAGCGGATGTTGCCGCTATTATTGGCGCTAGCCTTGTTGCCGGCCCGCGCCGCGAGCACCGCGGAAGGCCCCGCCTTGGAAATCGGGATTTGGCCTTACATGAGCACTCAGGCGCTGTTGACGCTGTATCATCCGTTGCAGGCCTATCTGGAACAGCGGCTGCAACGGCCGGTTTTGTTTGTCACCGCAGCCGATCAAAAAACCTTTGTCGACCGTACCCAGAAGGGCGAATACCGATTCATCGTCACCGCGCCGCATTTTGCCCGGCTCGCGCAAATGGAGGCAGGGTATGTGCCGATGCTGCGGGCGAAGCGGAATCTTTCCGGCTTATTGCTGGTGGATAAAAACAGCGCTATCCATAGCGTCGGCGATCTGCGCGGCAAGACGGTCACGTTGCCGGACAGGATTACCATTATTGCCATGCTTAGCTTGCAGGCCTTGCGTGCCAACGGTTTGGAGCCGGGCCGGGATGTCACCGTGCATTACGCCGTGTCGCACAACAGCGCGGTGCTGGCCGTTCTGCGGGGAGAAAGCGCCGCCGCCGCGACAACGGCCACCGTTTTGGATCAAATGCCGGACAAGATAAAGGACGGCGTTAAAACCTTGGCGGTCACCGGCGAAGTCACGCCTGTTGTGTACTTGGCGAATTCGAAAGTGCCCAGCCAGGAGGCCGGCGACATGACCCGGATTATCCTGGATTTTGTCGAGACCCCCGAAGGCGTGAAATTCATAAACGAGCTGGGCTATCAAGGATTGAGGCCGCCCACGGCGAGCGAGATGCAGAGCCTTGACCCTTATGTGGCCGAGCTTAAAAAACTGTTGAAGCAAGAGCGATGAAACGGTTTTCCCCATCCCGTTCCTTGCGCTTTAAGCTGGTCTTGGCCAGCGTCGTCGTCGAGCTGGCCATGCTGACGCTTTTGGTGGCCAATAGCGTGCGCGTTATGCAGGCTCATTTGTTGGATCAGGCCGAAATCCGCATGGAGGAAGTCCGGCCCCTGCTCAACGCTTCTCTAGCCTCAGCCTTGGCCGAACGGGACTACGGCACCCTGGATGGGGTGTTGAAGCAAGTCCGGCGGGAACAAGGAATCCGCTACTTGGTGTTGTACGATAACGCCGGGAAGTCCGTCTCTTCCGATGGATGGCCCGAGGGTAAGCCCTTGCCCCCGCTGGATGCGAATATCGGGCTTGCCGAGGCCAGCGGGGTCTATGACACGGAAATCCCGATCCAGATCGCCGGGCAAGACTACGGCCGGCTGCGTTTGGGGATTTCGACCCGGTTTCTGTCCGACGCGAAGTCCAGCATTCTGCGCCAGAGCCTTGCCATCGCGGCGATCGAAATTTTGCTCTCCATCGCCTTGCTGGCGGGTGTCGGCTATTGGCTGACGCGCCACTTGGCCATGCTGACCCGCGCCAGCGAGAGAGTAGCCGGGGGACATTTCGATGTGCAGGTGCCGGTGGGGGGGGAAGACGAGATTGCCAGTTTGGGCGCGGCTTTCAATACCATGACGGCGGCGGTGCGGGCGCGCGTGGGCGAGCTGGAGGCGTCCGAGGGAATGCAGCGCCGCTACCGCACCGAGGCGGAACAAGAGCGCGCCCGCCTGGTTTCGCTGCTGGGGGCGATGAACCAGGGTATTTTATTCGTTGGCGCCGACAACGCGGTCGTCTATTTTAACCCGGCCTTTCTGCGCATGTGGATGATTACCGAAAGCGGGAATTTGGTCGGCAAACCGGCGTCCGAGGTGCTTACCCTTTCCGCCAATGTGTTGGCGCAGCCGGATCATTTTTCCCGCTTTCTGTTAGACGTGACGACGACCCACGAGGTGAGCGAAAACTTTGAAATTCATATGGCAGACGGCCGGGTGGTAACCCAAATCAGCTATCCGGTACGCGATCCCGAGCATCGCCTTATCGGGCGCTTGTGGGTTTACGAGGACATCACGAAGGCGCGCCAGACCGCCGAACAGTTGATTTACTTGGCGGAACGCGATTCCCTGACCGGCCTCTATAATCGCCGCCGTTTTCAGGAAGAATTGGATCGTTTCATCACCGATGCGGATCGGCGCAAATCCCAGGGCGCCCTACTGTTTTTCGATCTGGACGAATTCAAGTACGTCAACGATTCCTTCGGCCATGGCGCCGGCGACGCCATGCTGATCCGCATTGCCGGCGAGGTGGGGAAACTGGTGCGGCGTAATGAAATTTTCAGCCGCCTGGGAGGGGATGAATTCGCCATCCTGATGCCCGAAGCCGGTAGACCGGAAATCGAAGCCTTGGCCGAAAGAGTCGTTCGCGCGGTAGCGCAAATTCCCTTCCGCTTCGACGCCCAGAACTTGCGCCTTACCACCAGCCTGGGCATCGCGCTGTATCCCCAGAGCGCCGCCAACGGGGAAGAGTTGATCGCTCACGCCGATGCGGCCATGTATCAGGCCAAGGGGGCGGGCAAAAACGCCTGGCGCGTCTATCGATCCGACATCGACCCGTCTCAAGCCATGGTGACCCGTTTGTCGTGGAACGACCGCATCAGCCATGCCCTGGAAAACAATTTGCTGACCCTCCATTTCCAGGGCGTGTTCCGCAGCGACAACCGCCAAAGCCTGGCGCATCTCGAAGTGTTGGTGCGCATACTGGACGTGGATACGCCCGGCGGCTTTATTCTGCCCGGCCATTTCATTCCTTTCGCGGAGAAAAGCGGCAAGATTTTGGACATAGACAAATGGGTGATCCGCACCAGTATCGCCTTGCTGGCGAGCTCTCCGGATGTCCCGTCGCTGGCGGTGAATATTTCCGGACGCTCCTTTGATGAGCCCACGCTGCCCCAATATATCAGCGACTTGCTGGCGCAGAACGGCGTCGAACCGAGCCGCCTGCTGGTGGAGCTCACCGAAACGTCCGCCGTTACCGATCTGCACGACGCGCAGCGCTTCATCGAGGCCTTGCGCCAAACGGGTTGCACGGTGTGCCTGGACGATTTCGGCACAGGCTTTTCCTCGTTCGCCTATCTCAAGCATTTGAATGCCGATATTTTGAAGATCGACGGCTTGTTTATTCGCGACTTGGTTAACAACCACGACAATCAGGTGTTCGTCAAAGCCATCGTGGACGTGGCGCGCGGCTTACACAAAACGACTGTGGCGGAGTTCGTCGAGAATGGGGAAACCCTGGAAATGCTGAAGCTCTTCGGTGTCGACCTGGTGCAGGGCTACCACCTGGATATGCCGTGCGCCGACCATCCGGCGCTCGTCCACTGAAGCAAGAAACGGCGCTTATTCGGTTGCCGCTGCAGTGGCTACGGGGGTCGCTACGGTAAATTCCGCTCCTTTCCCAGTATTGCGAAATTCAATTGTGCCGCCCATGTTATTTTCGATGATTACCTTGGACATATACAGGCCGATACCCGTCCCTTTGTCTTTGGTGGTGAAATAAGGGTCGAAAATTTTTGCTGCCGTGTCCGCGGGAATGCCGCCGCCGTTGTCGCGGATAATGACTTTGACTAGCTTGCCCTCGTGTATCAAGCGAATGTCGAGTTTGCCCTCGCGTATCTTGCGTTCGAGGATGGCGTCCTTGGCGTTATTTAGGATGTTCAGCAGTACCTGGGAATATTCGTTGCGGTAGCCTTTTGTCTCCGGCACTTCTCGGTCTGTCAGCGTTATCGAGATATTGCAGTTTTTGAAAGACGGTTCGACCAAGGCCAGCGCATCGTGAACGGCTTGCTGCAGGCTGAAGTTCTCTTTAGTCTTGTTGGGGCGGAAAAAATTGCGGAAATCGTCGATGGTTGCGGACATCTGCCGAATCATGCGGTCGCCGTCAGCGGTGGCGGTTTCTAGGAATTTTTCATCCAGCTCGTTGAAGCGGTGGGCGTCTTTGATGTTGTTTAGCAGCAGGGAAAGCGCGTTGATCGGCTGACGCCATTGGTGGGCGATATTGCCGATCATTTCCCCCATCGCGGCAAGCCGCGATTGTTGGATCAGCAGGTGATCTTTTTCGCGATTTTTGCTGACTTCTTCCTGTATGCGCAACTCCAGGGTCTCGTTGAGCTTGCGTAGCTGAGTTTCCGCCATCCGCCGTTCGGTGACGTCGCGGCCCAGGATTACCAAGCCTTTATGGCTGCCGTCTGGATGAAATATCGGAACCTTGAGGGTGTCGAATATTCGCTCGCCGCCTTCCGGCAGGGGTATGGTTTCTTCCACCCGATAAAGAGCGCCGGTATTCCAGGCTATCGCATCGGACGCCGTGCAGCCTAGAAAAGCTTCGCGGTAAAGGGGATGGGTGGCGTCGGCCAGTTCAATGTCGGTTTTTCCGCGGTAAGCGGCTTGCTGCAAATGAAATAATTCCAGGCCTGCTTGATTGACTTCCAGCCAGCGCCCCGCTTTGTCCTTGAAGAAGATGGCGTCGGGGGTGGCGTTGATCAGGGTGCGCAGGCGCTCTTCGCTTTCATGGAGCTTGAGTTCCGTATTTTTGCGCTCCGTGATGTCGCTGACGAAAATGGTGGCGCCAATGACCCGGTTCTTGTCATCGCGAGATGGAATGCGGTCGACTTGGAACCAGCCAGTGCCGCCGCCCAATAAGGGGCCAAGCGTGACGGAGCCGATGCTTTCCTTGCCGCTGGCGATAACGCTCATGTTGTCGGCTTGGTAGGCTGCGGCGAAATCGGGCGGAAACAAGTCGAAAGCGGTTTTGCCTATCATAGTCCGCGCTGGAATGCCGACATGCTGTGCCGCACGGGCATTGGCCCGGAGGATTTTCCCGTCCCGGTCGATGTACCAGATCATGGCACGGACGGAGTTAAAAATGACCCGGTATTCCTGCTGGCGCGCGCGTAGCTCGTTGCTGCGCCGTTGCAGCTCTTCGGTCCGCTCGGCAACGCGAAGTTCGAGCTGAGTGTGCGAAGTTTGTAAGCGGCTCAGCATTTGACCAAAGGCGTTAGCCAACTGGGCCACTTCGTCGTGGCCCGCGAAAGGAACAAGGTGATTATAGGTGCCGGTTTCTGCAATCGCGTTAGCCGATCGGGTTAAGGTCGCCAGGGGAAGCGTCAAGCGACGGGAAATCGAGCGGGCGCCCCATAGCGCTAAGGGTAAAAGCAGCAAGCCCAATAAAAAATAGATACCGGCCAGTCGCCGCAGCGGTGCGAAAGCCTGGTCGCTGTGCTCGCCGATTTCGATGGCGAGGTCGAGAGTGTCCATAGGGACGGTTAATTGCAAACGATAGCGCGATTTCAGCAAATCGCTGCCTTGTTTGTTCTGTAGCGATCCGACCAGGCGGGTCGAGTGGCTGGTCAGGCGCTTAACTTGCCCGTGGTCGATGGCGGCTATAGCGTCGCCGAATAGGCCGACCAGCCAGACTTTGGCGACCAGGACGCCCGCGTCTTGATTCGATTTTGGATGTATAACAGGGGTCGCCAATTGCAGATAGCTGGTATTTTGCTGCGTAACGATTTCCGCCTGGGTATGTCCGCTGCGGAGTGCGTTTTGCAACCAGGCGCTATCGCGAAAACGGAGGGGAGAGCCCCCGTTATTGCAAGCCACGGCACCGCCCGAAGCCGTGTAGAGGCAGAGCAAAACCGGAATGGACAGCGCGTGCAGATGGCCCGCTAGCATGGGTTGTAAATAAAAATACCGGACAGCGGGATCGGAGAGGGCGTTGGCGATGAGTGAGTCGGAAGAGAGCGTTTCGATATCTTGCTGCATCGTGTTCAGTTGCAATTCCAGCCGTTGCCCGGTTAGCAGGGCCAGATGGCGGAGGTCTTTCTCGATATTTTTTTCCAACAAAACGGTGATGATGCCGTAGGAGACGAGGCTGATGATGCTTACAAACGTCATGGTCAAGGCCAGCGCGGCAAAGCTGATGCGATTGGCGATGCTTGTCTGAAGCCAGGGGATGGCGCGTTTGCGGGAAGGGGTAAACAAGAAGCCGGACATGATTTAAAGCCGGTTGCTTTCGATTCGAGGGGCTGTCGGCCAGGGAGGCGGCCTGAATACGTAATGCATCATCGCAGTCTCCTGCAGTGGAATGACGATTATGGTGTTGCGATGGCCACGCGGTTTCTTCCTTCATCCTTGGCCCGATATAGCGCCTTGTCGACCCGCTCTAAAAGTTTTTCTTCGTTGTCGTCGTCAGCGAACTCGGCGACGCCAAAGCTGCAGGTGATGTGGCCAATTTCACTGAAACTGAAGGTCTCGATTATTTCGCGTAATTTTTCAGCGAGTTGGCGGGATTGATTCAGAGGCGTGCCGTTGACTAGAATAATGAATTCTTCGCCGCCCCAGCGGGCAAAGATGTCTATTTCTCGAATGTTCTCGGTTACCAGGGCGGTAATGCCGCGTAGAACATTGTCGCCGGCGTGATGGCCGTAGTTGTCGTTAATGCTTTTGAAACGATCGATGTCGAACATGACTAAGGAGAAAGGCGCGTGATAACGGCTCGCTCGCTCGATTTCTTGCATTAGCGCGGTATCGAATTTTTCCCGATTGAAAATGCCGGTGAGAGGGTCGCGAATCGCCTGTTCGGCGAAATTGAGTTTTTCCTGTTCCAATTGAGTGATGTCGGTGAAGGAAAAGATGTATTTGCGGGTATCGGGTATCTGCGTAAACGTTACGATGAAGGCCTTGGGTTCGGCGTTGGGTTGGGTGCGCAGGTAAACAATATGATTCGTGACGACAGGCGAGGCGATCAGGGTTTCCGCCCATTTTTGCGTGTTCTCGCCGGTGTAGGGGATGCCGTCGACTTTGACGAAAAAGGCGTCGATGCAGCGATGCTCGCGACGGAAATCTTCTAGGGAATTGTAACCGAGATAAGCGAGAAAGGTCTTGTTGATAAATTCAACTTGGCTTAAATCGGAGACGACAACGAAGTTGGGATTCATGTCCAGCATGTACTGGATGAAACGGTTATGCGCGTCGATTTCCCGGCGTTGCAATAAAATCAAGGCGCTCTTATAAACGGCTTCCAGCAGGGATTCGGTATTGATCGGCTTGATCACGTATTTGTCGATGCCGATGTCGATGGCTTTAATGAAATAGTCTTGTTCGTTGAAGGCGGTGGTAACGATGATCGGCGTGGCGGGTTCTTCGTTTTTGATGATCTCGGACATCTTCAGGCCGTCCATGACCGGCATCAGAATGTCGGTGATCACAATGTCGGGTTGCTCCCGGCGAAAGACATCCAATCCCTCTTGTCCGTT
Source organism: Sulfuricellaceae bacterium (assembly GCA_019911985.1). Classification (GTDB taxonomy): domain Bacteria; phylum Pseudomonadota; class Gammaproteobacteria; order Burkholderiales; family UBA9220; genus JAIOJO01. The sequence continues at coordinate 14,367 of JAIOJO010000352.1, forward strand.
AGCCGCCACGTGCAGCGTGCCGACCCGGCGCCGCAAAAATTGTGCCAGTTGCTCCCGTATGTCTTCGTTATCCTCGACATATAAGACAGATAGCGTTTTTAACAACGTCAAATCAACTTGGAGTTTTTGACTCATCCATCCGGCCTTGAGTAGGGTGTTGGGTCGGGTTTTCTGGTGCCTTGCCGGCAGCAAAAAACTTATTGTTCAATTCATGTTATCACAGGGAGGCGGCAGCAGAAACAGCGGGTTTTCAGGGCGAAAAATAAGCAGGAAAAATGCCTGTCGGCAGCGCAAGAGTGACTTTCCGCGTATTAAGCCGTATTAAGCTTGCTTTGCGCGGAGGCCGTGCCGCTGAACAAATTGAGCATGGCTTTTTCCATGGCGCTAATCATTTCCGGTACTTCGACATCCATGATTTGGTCAATGACCCAGGTTTTATCCTTGTCGCTCATGACATCCATAATGCGTAAGGCAAGAAAACGCTTGAAGCCGAAGTCGGGGCCCTTGTCGCCATAGGCGTAATCGGCGTAATCGGCGGCGCGGCCGTTTACCTTGGCGATAAATTGTTGCTTGTAGTCGCTGTCGGGCGTGTCGCCGACAAAACCGCGGACATTGTCATCGAGAATTTCCGCTATGCGTTGGGCTAGCGCAGTCACTAATTCGACGCGCTCTTGCGGGGCGAGTTCGCGGTAGGCGATCC
>JAIOJO010000353.1 GCA_019911985.1 Sulfuricellaceae bacterium
ATCCCAATATCGTTAAAGCCGTGCTCGATTCGCGGGGCTATGCGCTCTACTTCAGCCGCGCCCCGATTCCTTATTCGCGGGATATTTTTGCGTCCTCCGCAAGCGGCTATCCGGAGGATCTCCCGGCTTTGCGCCATATCGGACTGTATGCTTATCGTGCTTCTTTCTTGAAAATCTATAGCCAGTTAATGCCGGCGCCCATCGAGCGTCATGAAGCCTTGGAGCAGCTGCGCGCCTTATGGCACGGCTATCGGATCAGTGTAAGGATCACCGAGAATGCGCCTGCGGCAGGGGTGGATACCCCGGACGACCTGGCTCGGGTGCGGCGTATTCTCGGCGAACCCGCTTCGTAAACCCTCTTTATGGCGAGATATAAATTTTATATGTGCAATAGGGGGGCTTTTTGCATATCCTCTTGCAATTCGCTTACCGGCATCGTGGGCATCTGAACAGCGCTCCGTGGATTTGCGGGAAGCCGTCCAAGCCTGATAGTAGGTTGAGCAATACCGTTTTTTCCGAATAGCTATCTTAAAAAATAAAGTGGAGGTTTTATGCGTTTGATCCTATTGGGTGGTCCTGGTGCTGGCAAAGGTACGCAAGCGAATTACATCAAGGAAAAGTTCGGTATCCCGCAAATTTCCACCGGCGACATGTTGCGCGCCCACGTTAAGGCGGGTTCGGAATTGGGTGTGAAGGCCAAAGCCATTATGGATGCGGGCGGCTTGGTGTCCGACGACATTATTATCGGCATGGTGAAAGAACGGCTGACCCAAGACGACTGCAAACAAGGTTACCTGTTCGACGGTTTTCCCCGCACCATTCCTCAAGCCGAGGCGATGAAAGCGGCGGGCGTTCCCATCGACTATGTGGTGGAAATCGACGTCGCCGATGAGGAAATCATCAAGCGCATGTCCGGCCGTCGCGTGCACCTGGCTTCGGGTCGTACCTACCACGTGGTTTTTAATCCGCCTAAAGTAGCCGGCAAGGATGACGAAACCGGCGAAGACCTGATCCAGCGCGACGACGACAAGGAAGAAACCGTTAAGAAGCGTCTCGATATCTACCATGCTCAAACCGAGCCGCTGGTTAAATATTATTCCGGCTGGGCCGCTTCCGGCGAGAAAAACGCACCCAAATGCGTGAAGGTTGCCGGCGTCGGCAAGGTGGATCAAATCCGCGACAGTATTTTCGCGGCCCTGGGCGCATGATTTAGGACGCTATGGCGATTCCCGATTTTTCCGAGCGCGAAATATGGGCTGCCGAGACGGCCGTGAAGGAGCGCTATGGCCGGCCGCTGGAAATCCAGCGTGCCGATATCGAGTTGCGCCTCGACCCGGCGATACCTGAATTGACCGTTTGCCCCTCGTTGGTGTGGAGCGAGGGTGGCGCCACATTTGTCATCTGCAAGCTGGGTGACAATCGCTTCCGCAGCCAATTCTTGTAT
>JAIOJO010000354.1 GCA_019911985.1 Sulfuricellaceae bacterium
TGCTGGGTAAATACCGGTCGCTACGCGTTTACTTGGATGCCTGCGTTCACTGCGGAGCCTGCACGGACAAATGCCATTATTTTCTTGGTACGGCCGACCCGAAGAATATGCCGGTCGCACGTCAAGAGTTGATGCGCAAGGTCTACCGTCGTTATTTTACATTCGCGGGTAAATATTTCCCCGCCTTGGTCGGCGCCGAAGACTTGACTAGGGAGGTGCTTGACGATTGGTACAATTATTACCACCAATGTTCAGAATGCCGCCGGTGCTCTGTGTTTTGCCCGTACGGAATCGATACGGCAGAAATTACCATGGCCGCACGGGAAATTCTTGCGAGCGTTGGATATGGTCAAAAATACAGCAATGAAATTCTCGGCAAAGTAAATAAGATCGGCAACAATCTAGGCTTGCCTGGCCCCGCTCTGGAGGACACGCTGGAAGGCCTAGAAGAAGATATGAAGATGGACACGGGCTTTGATGTGCGCATCCCGCTTGATGTCAAAGGTGCGGAGGTGCTCCTGATTACGCCTTCAGCAGACTTTTTCTCCGAGCCGCACGTTGAAAGCTTGATGGGATACGCCAAAGTTTTCCACCAGGCCGGGATTAGCTGGACGTTGTCGTCCTATGCCGCCGAGGCAGGAAATTTCGGCTTGTTCAACGGCAATTACGAGATGATGCGCAAAGTGTCTATGCGCATCCGGGATGCTGCGTTGGAACTAGGTGTGAAACGCATTGTCGTTGGAGAGTGCGGACATGCCTGGCGGGTAGCTTATAGCTTTTGGAACACGCTGACCGGCGTAGGTCAGGGTGGAACAGATCCTTACTCGCAGATGCTTCAAAAGCAACTCGATTCGAATTACTACGTTCCACAGCATATATGCGAGTTGACTTACGATTTGATCAAGCGCGGCGCGTTGACCCTCGATAAAGAAGCGAATGACCATCGGATCGTTACTTTCCACGATTCCTGCAATGTTGCACGGGGCTCTCGCATGGGTGAGATGCCTGGTGGGCAATTCATAATCCCTAGGGAAATTATTAAGGCAACCAGCAATAAATTCGTCGATATGGCACCTGAAACCATAGAAGGGGTTACTTTCTGCTGCGGAGGTGGTGGCGGTGTATTGACTGACGATTTACTAGAGGTTCGAGTTAAGGGTGCATTGCCGCGTATGGAAGCGCTAAAGCAAGTTGTGGATAGTCATGGAGTAAATTTCATGGCTATTATCTGTGCAATTTGTAAAGCGCAGTTCAATAAAGTAGTTCCAATGTACGGCATGGACATGAGTATGGTCGGCGGGGTACACCAATTGGTTAGCGACGCCATTCAGTTGGGAACCAAAGAATAAGCTTGCAACGAATATCAATCGTTGCGATCAACATAACCAGAGTTACCGGTATTTATTACAGGAGAGATTAGAAATGTCAGTCACTTCAGACCTAGAGAGTAAGCCTAAGGCTTTAAACTATCGCCGTTATGAGGACGGGGATTGTGAATACGATTCGATGCAGGATCGGATATTTAGTGCCAGTTGGAGTCATAAATGCCCAACCTATGTGCAAGCCACTCCTCCTTGCCAAGGAAGTTGCCCGGCAGGTGAAGATATTCGCGGCTACCTCAATATTGCTCGAGGCATGGAAAAACCTCCTGCCGGTATGGAATGGGCTGAATATGCATTCCGCCGCTTGGCTGAAGCTAATCCGTTTCCCTCTGTAATGGGTCGCGTATGCCCAGCTCCTTGTGAGAGCGGTTGCAACCGTAATGAAGTGGAAGACCATGTTGGTATAAATTCGGTCGAACATTATATCGGTGAATACGCGCTTAAAAATAACCTGAAATTCACCAATACGGCCAAATCTACCGGTAAGAAAGTCGCTATTATTGGCGGCGGTCCTGCCGGGCTTTCTTGTGCCTATCAATTGACCCTCAAGGGTCACGCCTGCACCATTTTCGACGAGCATGAATTACTTGGCGGAATGATGCGTTACGGCATCCCCGGTTTCCGTACTCCTCGCGACGTCCTCGATGCAGAAATTCAACGTATTATGGATCTAGGCGTTGAAGCCAAGATGGGCGTGCATATCGGTAAAGACATCACGCTTGAGCAATTGGAAAAAGATTACGATGCAATCTTTATCGGCGTCGGTGCACAAGCGGGTCGCCCGCTTCCCGTGCCCGGTTCCGAGGCTTCGAACTGCGTGACCGGTATGGCCTTTCTGCGCGCATTCAACGACGGCCGTCTGCGCTATGTCGGCAAGCGTGTGGTTGTTATTGGTGGTGGCGATACCTCCATTGACGTGGCGACCGTTGCGCGTCGTCTCGGCCATATTAAGAATATTACCGAAAAAGACCGCCCAGACTTGATCATCCAAGGCCATATTGCCCATGATGTGGCGAAAGTGTCTGTGGCTGAAGGTGCGGAGGTCGTGCTGGTTTCGCGCGCTACGATCGAAAAAATGAATGCGAATAAGCACGAAATTGAACAGGCGCTAGCCGAAGGTATCGATATCCGCGGCGGTATTACTCCCGTCGAGGTCGTGCTGGGCGCCGACGGTCGAGCAATCGGCTTGAAAGTCCGCAAACTGGAAGTCGTAAACGGCAAGCAAGTTGAAGTTGAGGGCAGCGACGAAATTATTGAAGGCGATCTTATCGTCGCCGCAATTGGCCAGGGCGTAGACTTCACCGGTTTCGAAGGCTTCAACAACGGTAAGGGCTTGATGAACGCCGATAAGAACTACCAAGTTCCCGGCAAGAAGGGCTATTTCGTCGGCGGCGACGTCATTCGTCCTCACTTGCTCACAACGGCAATCGGCCATGGTGCGATTGCCGCGGCGAGTATCGACGAGTATATGAGCGGAACCGAATTAGGGCGTCGCCCAAAGATCGACGTTCATTCCTTTGATCTCTTGCGCAAACTGCACGAAACCGGCCACGATCCAGAGGTATATCATTCCGCAACGAAGGAACAGATTGCCAAGGAAGAAGGCTTTGCCAAGGAAATCGACTTGGGCCTGCGCGGCACCTCCGAAGCAAAGTTTGCGGTACACAATTTTGAAAATCGCTCAGATAAACATGTGGTTCCGGCCGACGAATTGTTCTTGGGCCATTTCCCATACGTCGAGCGTAATAAGCGCGAAATTCTGACCTTGGATTCCGAGACGGTTCTGGGTCACTTCGAAGAGCGTATCGGTGTACTTGACGACAAGGCCGTCGTCGCAGAAGCCAAGCGTTGCATGAGCTGTGGCTTGTGCTTCGAATGCGACAATTGCGTTGTATATTGCCCGCAAACCGCCGTGAAAAAGACGCCTAAGAAAGAGTCCACGACCGGTCGCTATGTCTACACAGACTACGACTTGTGCATCGGCTGCCATATTTGCGCTGATGTGTGTCCTACGGGCTACATTCAAATGGGTATGGGTGAATAAAGAATGCGCATCCTGACGATCCAACCTAAAGGATTGTGGCGCTTCGCGCTACTTGCCGCAATGTTGGCTGTCGGGGTGATGCCCCCGGCCTACGCAGACGGCGCAGTAGCGCCGTCACGCGTGCCGGTACCTCATATAGAAATCGGTAAAGGCGATAAATGCGTGGCCGATGAGGAATTCATGCGGAAAAATCACATGAAGATGCTCATGCATCATCGCGATGAAACCGTACATGAAGGGATTCGTACCACCCAATACAGCCTAAAAAATTGTATCGAATGTCATGCCAGCAAGAAAAACAACAGCGTACTTGGCAGCAACGAGAATTTTTGCCAAAGCTGCCATAGCTATGCCGCTGTGAAGATTGATTGCTTCGAATGCCATGCTAATAAACCTAAAGCTACTGGGGCATTTCATCCCGTAGTGGCGGGGGCAGGTCAAGTAAGCGGATTAGGCGCTGCTATGCGCAAAGAAATGCATGGCGATGCTGACAAGACCTTGTCAACTGGAGCGGCGAAATGAACGAGCAAAACAAAACCGCAGAACAAGTAATTGAAGATTATAGCCGCCGCAAATTTCTGGGCACTTCGGCTGCGGTGGGTGCCACGCTGGCTATAGCCCCAGGCATAACGCTTTTGGATATGGCTCAAGCTCGGCCAGCCGATCAGGCCGCCAGCAGCAAAAATCGCTGGGGCTTGCTGATTGATAGCAATAAATGCGCTACGGGCTGCGACGATTGCGTTTCGGCTTGCTTTAAAGAAAATGCGATCAAAGAAGGTAAGAAAGAAACCGATTCCCAGTGGATACGAAAGATCGAACTAAAGGACATGCAGAGCGGAAGGACGAGTTCCTTGCCCATGATGTGCCAACACTGCGCGGAACCTCCTTGCGTTGACGTTTGCCCGACCGGCGCCTCCTTCAAGCGCGCCGATGGTATTGTCTTGGTAGACCGGCATATATGTATTGGCTGTCGTTATTGCATGATGGCTTGTCCATACAAGGCGCGTTCCTTTGTCCACGAGGAACTCACCGATCAAAACCCAGATGTCCCTCGCGGCAAAGGCTGCGTCGAGTCGTGCACCTTGTGCGTGCATCGCGTCGATAAGGGCGAACAACCCGCTTGTGTTGAAGCGTGCTCGTCGTCCGGAAAAAATGCGATGATATTCGGCGATTTGAACGACCCGAACAGCGAAATTTCGAAACGGATTGCCGAAACTGCGACGACACAGGTGCGTGCCGATTTACAGTTGAATCCTGGCGTACGGTACCAGGGTATCTAAGAGACGCCGTTCATAGCACACATAAATAACAGCGAGAATTACAGCCAATGAAAATCATTAACTATCGCGAAATCGAAGGGCGAAGCTCGGGCTTCCTCATCCTGTTAGCCATCCTAGGCTTGCTGGCTCTACTAGGCTTAGGGTCTGCACACTACATGGAAGAACACGGCCACGTGGTAACGGGTATGACGAACCAGATTGTCTGGGGTATTCCCCACGTATTCGCGGTGTTTCTGATTGTTGCCGCGTCAGGCGCATTAAACGTAGCCTCTATCGGATCCGTGTTCGGTAAATCGTTTTATAAACCCTTAGCGCCGCTCTCCGCCTTGCTGGCAATTGGCTTGTTAGGCGGCGGATTGACCGTACTGATGCTCGATTTGGGCCGACCTGATCGAGTCATCGTTGCGGCCACGCATTATAATTTTAAATCGGTTTTCGCCTGGAATGTTTTCCTCTACAGCGGATTCTTCGGAGCTGTAGCAATCTATATCTGGACCATGATGGACAAAACCGTGTCCAGCTATACCAAACCGGCCGGATATCTCGCTTTTGTTGTGCGTTTGCTCCTTACAACAGGTACCGGCTCGATTTTCGGTTTTCTGGTTGCGCGCCAATTCTATGACTCGGCGTTGTTGGCGCCCATGTTTATTATTATGTCATTTTCATATGGCCTGGCTATATATTTAGGCGTGCTGATGGCCTCGTATAAGTGGACTAATCGGCCCTTGGGCGACGCTGTGATCAATCGCTTGAAGAACTTGCTCGGCGTGTTCATAGCGGCGGTATTGCTACTGGTAACCATATTCCATATGACCAACCTGTATTTCACCAAGCATCACGGCGTCGAGGCGTTTATCCTGTTGAACGGCGGTATTTACACGAGCTTGTTCTGGCTAGGCCAGATAATTTTGGGCAGCTTGGTTCCCCTCGTACTTCTGTATGCGCCCGGGATTAGCAAGTCGCGTAGCGCCATTGCTTTTGCATGCGGGCTGGTGATCCTTGGGGGTTTGTCGCAAATGTACGTGACAATTATCGGCGGTCAGGCCTATCCGTTAGTCTTGTTCCCGGGATATCAGGAATCCAGCAGCTTCTTTGACGGTGTTGTGCATAACTACTCGCCTAGCCTACCCGAAACCTTGCTTGGTCTAGGCGGTATGGCAATCGCTGGAATCATTGTCACGCTGGGCCTGAAAGTATTGCGTTTTCTTCCGCTTTCATTGGCGGACAGCGTCGCAGATCCACACGCAAAATAAGCTAGCACGGGAGGTTATCTATGATGAGCGCAGAACACCCATTTGCCCAATACATCCGAATTCTTGGCAAAGGAAAGAACGGCTCGCGAGCGCTGACCCAAGAAGAAGCCTTCATTGCCATGAAAATGATTCTGGCCGACGAAGTGGAGCCTATGCAGCTCGGAGCCTTCCTTATGTTAATGCGCGTGAAAGAGGAGACTCCCGAGGAACTGGCCGGATTCGTAAAGGCCGCGCGTGCTTCCCTAAAGCTGCCTGCCCAGCTCCCTAAAGTCGACTTGGATTGGTCTTCTTACGCGGGGAAAAGACGCCAATTGCCTTGGTTCCTCTTATCCGCTCTGCTACTCGCCAGTTCCGGTATACGTGTCATCATGCACGGTATCGGCGGACGTAAGGACGACCGTGTATACACACCGGAGGCGCTCAGTGCTCTCGGGTTCAAATCGTGCGAAAGCCTGGAGGAGGCTGCGCAGGAAGTGGAGGGGCGGAATTTTGCGTTTATCCACCTCAAGGATTTCAGCCCGAAACTCGACGAGATCATAGAGTTGAGACCCATATTGGGATTGCGCTCGCCGGTGCATACTTTATCGCGTATGGTTAACCCATTCGATGCACCCGCAATGCTGCAGGGTATTTTTCATCCAGGCTATCAGGATACGCATCAAGCAACCGCCGTGCTGCTGAATCAGCCACATGTTGCCGTACTAAAGGGGGATGGCGGCGAGATCGAGCGCAATCCCGACGCGGAATGCTTGGTAAAAACGGTACACAACGGAATCATGGGAGAGGAAATCTGGCCGCCGATGTTTAGTGGGCAGCGCCATCTCCGCGATGAAACGATGGACATTGCTCGACTCACCCAATTGTGGAACGGAGACATCGAAGATGAATACGGCCACGCTGCGGTTATAGGCACGGCGGCAATCGCGCTGAAACTCATGGGCAAAGCCGATAGCATCGAGAGCGCACTCTCCCTTGCGACGAAACTGTGGGACGGCCGGTCCGTCGCGTGGTTAAAGGCCGCCGCTTAACCTGCTGATTAAACAGCTCACAAGCTGACCGATGCATCCTCCGATAACTATCAAGGGGGAAGCTGGGGTTTACCGCCTATGGCACATCTCTTCATTTCCGCAGCACATAAATCTTCAGGCAAAACAACTGTCAGCATTGGCTTGTGTGCCGCTCTACAGCAACGCGGCTACAAGGTTCAACCCTTCAAAAAGGGCCCCGACTACATCGACCCCATATGGCTTAGTATGGCAACCGGACGGACATGCCGGAATTTAGATTTTCATCTTATGGGCCAACACGACATTATGGCCTTGTTTGCCCGCTGCGGACACGATGCGGATCTTAGCCTGATCGAAGGCAACAAGGGCCTATACGACGGCCTGGATTTAGATGGAAGCAATAGCAACGCCGCCTTGGCGAAGCTAACCGAAGCGCCGGTAGTGCTGGTGATAGATGCGCGCGGGATGACGCGCGGGATTGCTCCTTTGATTCTGGGTTACCAGGCATTCGACCGAGAGATAAATATTGCTGGGGTTATCCTAAACAATGTCGGCGGAAATCGTCATGAAGGAAAATTACGGTCGGTTATCGAGCACTACACCGATGTGCCAGTTGTAGGGGCCGTACACTACGACAAGCGCTTGCAGATTCTGGAACGCCATCTTGGCTTAATGCCGGGCAGTGAGGCACTGGAAGCCCGTGATCAAATAGACGGCATGGGGAAAGTATTGGCTGAACAAGTCGATTTGGACGCGATTCTGGCCATCGCCAACAGCGCGCCTAAACCCATATTGACAATCTTCTCTGAAACGCAAGCCACGCATGCAAAGAAATATCCGCAGCCAGATAAAATCCGCATAGGCATAGCCCGTGACCAGTCTTTCGGATTTTACTATGCCGACGACTTGGAAGATTTGGAACAAGAAGGAGCGGAGCTGGTCTACATCGATATGCTAAACGATAGCGTGTTGCCAGATATCGATGGCTTGTTTATCGGCGGGGGCTTTCCCGAAGTATTTATGCATCAGCTTGAAAAAAATGCCTCCATGCGCAAGCAAGTGCGTAAGGCCATCGAATCAGGGTTGCCAACTTATGCGGAATGCGGCGGCCTAATGTACTTGGCGCGTAGCTTGAGTTGGCGCGGTGAGGTGGCGGAAATGGTTGGGATCATACCCGGCAATGTCGTGATGCACGACAAGCCCGTGGGGAGGGGATATGTGCAATTGCGTGAAGAGGCCAATGATCTGTGGCCTGCTGTAGCCATGCCGGATATCATCCACGCCCATGAATTTCACTATTCGAGCCTTGAAAATCTCGAAGGGAAGCCCCACTTTGCATACACAGTAGCGCGCGGCTACGGTATTGACGGTAAGCACGACGGCTTAATTTATAAGAATCTACTCGCTTCGTATTCACATTTGCGCAGTGTGGGCGAATACCACTGGGCGAGAAGATTTGCCCGCTTCGTCCGCGAGAAAAAGGGCGATAGCTAGATCGCGAGCTAAACTAGCAGTACCTATGCGGGTGTTGTTTGCGCCGCCGGCATTGACTTAATAAGCGCAATCAATCACATGGAGAACGTCTATGATAACCATTACCCCACAGGCGGCAGAGCAAATCCGTGCGGCCGCCAGCCAAAATTCGGCTGAGAGCATGGCGCTACGTATTGCCGCCCGCCGCGAGTTCGATGGCTCCATGCAATACGGCATGGGCTTCGACGAGGAGCGCGATAACGACTTGGATTACATGTCCGAGGGTATTTCGATTTTGGTGTCGGCAGAGTGCGAGCCGCTGCTAAAAGGCACTACCTTGGATTTTGTCGAGTATCAGCCGGGTGATAACCGTTTCATCTTCATGAACCCGAATGACACGGGCGGCTCAAGCTGCGGAAGCAGCAGCAAGAGCGGCGGTGGCTGCGGTAGCGGCGGCTGCGGTAGCGGCGGCGGCTGTTCCTAAGCTAACCGCTTGTGAATTCGCAATACCGGTTTCACCGCTATTGCGAATTCCTACGCTCGCCTGAGCACAGTAAGCTTACGGTGAGAGCCTCAGTCTGCCGAGCTAATTATGCTCGACAAAAGAGGGGATAATCGAGCCCTCTTCATATTGGCCGGGATGAAACCAGGCCAGTTTATCGTGCAATTTCACAACCTCGCCGACAATAATCAGGGTGGGTGGCTTCATTTGAGCGGCTTCTGCCTGATTCGACAGGGTGGCTAGCGTTCCCGTGATGACGCGCTGATTGTGTGTCGTGCCTTGCTGCACGATTGCAGCAGGTGTCGACGGCTTCAGGCCGTGCTTAATCAACTCCTGGCACAATACTGCAAGGCCTTGCAGGCCCATGTAGATCACGATGGTCTGATTTTCCCGCGCAATTCCATTCCAATCCAAATTAATGCTGCCGTCCTTGAGATGGCCGGTTACGAAAACGCAAGATTGCGCGTAATCCCGATGGGTCAATGGAATGCCCGCGTAGGAGGATACGCCGGACGCAGCCGTGATCCCCGGAACGACTTGAAAGCGCACGCCGTGCTCGGAGAGTGTCTCAATTTCTTCGCCTCCACGGCCGAAGATAAAGGGATCGCCGCCCTTCAAGCGCAGGACGCGCTTACCCTCCTGCGCGAGCCGAACGAGCAAGTCGTTGATCGCTTCTTGGCGCATGGTGTGATTACTGCGCTCCTTGCCGACGTAAATGCGTTCAGCGTCGCGCCGCGCCAAGTCGAGAACGGCAGGGGAGACCAAGTGATCGTAAACGACCACGTCGGCTTGCTGCATTAAACGCAAAGCGCGGAAGGTCAGCAGGTCGGGATTGCCGGGCCCGCCGCCGACGAGATATACCTCGCCCTGGGGCTTTGTTTTGTCGATGTCGCCGGACAATTCGCGCACTAGCGCCGCCTCGGCCGCTTGATCCTGGCCGGAATAAACCATCTCGGCGACCGGTCCCTGCAAAATGTGTTCCCAGAAAATGCGGCGTTTTTCAGGTGCCAGGAATTGTGCCTTTACCTGATCGCGGAAACGTGCGGTTAGGGTAGCGAGGCGGCCATAGGCTGACGGAATCAAGGTTTCCAGCCTTGCACGGATAAGCCGCGCCAACACGGGTGCTGCACCGCCGGTGGATACGGCTACTACGACTGGGGAGCGGTCGATAATCGAAGGGACGATAAAGGTGCAAAGAGCGGGATTATCCACCACATTGACCGGAATTCGCCTGGCGGAGGCAAACTGCGATACTTCCCGGTTTACTTCCATATCGTCGGTCGCGGCAATAATAAGTATCGATTCTCCGAGAGTGTCAGGGGAAAATCGCTCGGCGCGGTGGATAATATCTTTTTTCTCGGCCCATAGCGCCAGTGTTGCGGACAGAACGGGTGCTACCACCGTGACTTTGCCGCCTGCCTGCAATAATAGCGAAACCTTGCGTGCGGCGACTTCGCCACCGCCGACGACTAGACAGTCTTTGCCGCGTATATCGAAAAAAACGGGAAAAAAATCCATGATAAAAATCCGTTGCTAAAAATCAGTTATGAGAAGGGCTTGCGATGCTGCGGGCCAAGACCAGCTTGTTTTCCACGGCGAACACAGCGGCTTCGACCCGGGAAGTTAAGTTGAGCTTGGATAGCACATGGCGTACATGCAGTTTGACCGTGTCGTGGCTAATATCCAAAGCCCGCGCGATCACCTTATTGCTCTCACCCAAGGCCAGATGAGAAAGAATTTCACGCTCCCGCTGGGTCAAGCTGTTTACCAAAGATTCTTGTTCACTGGGCTGGTCGTGCTTGAGCATATCAACCAGCTTCAATGTCAGCGAAGGCGCGACGACAGTCTCGCCGCGGAAGGCGCGCTGAATTGCGTCGATCACGTCATCGGGTTCCATGTCCTTGAGCAGATAACCGCGGACGCCGGCGCGTAGCGCGGCGGCGAGGTCTTCCTCGGCATCGCTCACCGTCAGCACCAAGGTCGGTGTGTCGAAGCCTTCATCCTTAAGCTGGCGAAACAATTCCAAGCCGCCGACGGGCGACATGTGAAGATCCATAAGAATGACGTCGGGTTTGTACTCCTGGAGCAGGCGGCGTGCCTCCGCGCCATTTCCTGCCACGCCGACGACCTTCACGCCTCCCCGCTGTTCCAGCAGTTCGGCTAAACCCATACGGAACAGGGTGTGGTCATCCACCAAAATAATACGAATCAATTCGCTCATGCGCGGGGCTCCCGCCATTTTGCAGGAAAACTGAGCGCGACCCGGGTGCCGCCGTCTTCCCGGCTGTGGATGGCAATGTCGCCGCCAAGCCGGTGGGCACGCTCGCGCATGATGTTCAAGCCGAAATGCATCTTTCCGCTCGCTTCGTCCGTGTGGCGGGGGATGCCTATGCCATCATCCTCGATGGAGATTACGTATTCGCCATCTTCCAGTACCATGGTCAATCGAGCATGGCGAGCTTGGGAGTGCTTGAAGATATTGGCCAGCGCTTCCTGCACGATATGGAAAACTTGGACCTCCTCGTCCGGCGTCAAGTTCAGGTCGGGCGTGTAGTTGTTAAAATCGAGCGTGATTTCGGTGCGGTCATGGAAGGTATCGACAATTTCCTGCAGCGCATGCAGCAGGCCGCGCGGGTCCATGCGAATACGAAAGTTCGTGATTAGGCCGCGCAGTCCAGAATAGGCGGAATCCAAGGCTTGGCTAACATCGTCCAAGTATTTAGCCGATTTCTGCGGGTTGCTTTGGCCGACAGCGTCGCGCAGCAGGGTCAAGCGCATTTTCATGTAAGCCAGCGTCTGGGCCAAGGAGTCGTGCACTTCGTTGGCCAGCATCTGCCGCTCGTTGGTCAGGGTGATGCGCATGTTTTCACGGGTCAGACGGGCGTTCTCCAGGGCCATGCCTAAATGCTCGCTGATGGAGTGGAACAACAGGGCCACTTCGTCGGGAACAGGCTGGTCGTGCGCCATAAACAAATTGTAGACGCCCAGCAGTTTGCCCTTGTAACGCAGCGGCACGGCGACCACATGGCGGCAATGCTTGCCGAAGTAATCGAGGGCAGCGCGTTCGGAACAAGCCGACGTATCGGCGCTGTATTGCACGCCATGGCGGCGTAGCGCTTCACCGCAAACGCCACATTCCACTTTGATGTAGCGCTCGCTTTCGACCACGTTCGGCGGCAGGCCCAGCGCGCCGACCAAGCGCAAGCGCGTGCCGTCGGCGGTCAGCACCCGAACCGCGCCCGCGTCGGCACCCGATAATTTTATCAGCGTGGAGAGAAAGCGCTCCAACAACTCCTCCAGATTGTTTTCGCTGGACAAGCTGCTGGTAATCTCGGACAAAACGCGTAGCGCGGGGATTTTATAGCTTCCCTGCAAGGTGTTCTGGCCGGATGATGCGGAAGGGTTGCTGGGTTTCATGGATCTATCAAGTAGTTGCCCAAAACGACCGCTCGGGCGGGAGGGCGCGCATAAATTTGCCGGGTCGCCGATTGTAACGGCGGCGTGCCCCAAATGCAACTAAAGAACCTAATGAAAACAGGGTTATAAGCTAGCCAGAGGAAGGGCTGGTGCGCGGAATCGAGTCCGGGGTGACCCGCGCGCAAGGAATGGCGCCGCCTCCCCGTAACCTCCCGAAGAGGCGGGCTACTGGTGCAGATGATCCTGCATGGGAGCCATCGTCATTCCCGCTTTCTTTACCGGCGCGTCTATCCGCTTGCTGCTACCGTCTTCGAATGTCAGCGTGAGGGGGACGGCGTCGCCTTCTTTCAGGGGGATTTTCAGGCCGATCAACATCACGTGAAGCCCGCCGGGTTGGAGCGATGTTTCCCCTTTTGCCGGAATGTCGATTTGCTTGACCGGGCGCATTTCCATCATGCCGTTAACATGCATATGAGTATGCAATTCTGTTACGCGTGCGGCTGGGCTGCTGGCTTTGGTCAAGGTGTGCTGTGCGGCGCTAGGGTTTTTCAGCACCATGTACGCCGCCGTGTTGCCTACGCCAGGGGGAACGGCAAGGACGTATGGCTCCTGCACGGCCAGGCTGTCGGCTGCATTTCCAGCCCAAGCAGCGGAAAGGGTGGGCAGTAGGGAAACGAGGACAAGAAGGGCGGATTTGCCTATATGCATAATGACACCTTTGAGGAGTGGAAAGAGGATTAAGCTGGGCTTGCCAATGCCGCGCGCAGGATAGGCAGCATGTCCTGCGGTGAGGCGCCGTGAGGCAAGGCTGTGCGGAGTTCGCCGTTTTTTCCGATCACATACACCAAGGCCGTGTGGTCGACTACATACCCTAGCGACGACGCCACCGTGTGCTTATGAAAAGCCGCTCCGTACTGTTTGGCGACGCGAGCTATGGTTTTCGGCGTGCCGCTCAAGCCGATAATGTTGGGGCTGAAGAACGACGCATATTCTTTAAGGCGGGCGGGGGTGTCGCGTTCCGGGTCGACCGTCACCAGCAGCACCCGGACCCTATCCCGCTCCTCGCGGCCAAGCAAGGATAGGGCTTGAGCCATGCGCGAAAGCGACGTCGGGCAAATATCGGGGCACGACGTATAGCCGAAGTACAGCAAAACGACTTTGCCGCGGAAGTCGTGCAGAGAAACCGGGCCGTCGGCGGACTCTAGCGTGAAGTCGGCTGCGGGAGAGGTCTGCGGGCCGGTCAATGTCGAGCGCCAAAACGGCCCTTCGCGTAGCATTATCCCGATGCCGGCCAACAGCACAAGCGCCAGCAGCAGGATAAGTAGGGTGGATTTTTTGGGCACTCGGATCGTTTCGTGGGCAGATGCGGTCAATAGACAGCGTTAATTATGTGACAATAGCGGCAGGCAGGCAACTGGCGCGGTCGCCACCGCCAGGCTAAGTGCCGATACCCTGGCCTTCACCCCGATGGCCGCCGCTTGCAATTTTGCGGGCCCGGGATTTTATTAAACGGCTTCTTGAATTTACAAACCACGGC
>JAIOJO010000355.1 GCA_019911985.1 Sulfuricellaceae bacterium
GCGACGCCGGTCGTAGCGAGCCTACGATGCCAAGGAGCGCAACGCCGCAGACGCCGGCTTTTGACACAACCCTACGGGACGGGGTTTTGCGGGCGCCGGGCGGTGTCGCTCGACGCTTGTGTGGAATGACCACACCGCGCGTCTCGCTTCGTGCCCAGCATCCCGCAAAACCCCGTCGCGACCCCGTGCGACTTAATCAGAGGCTCCTTAAATGGATATTAATGTCTGCCGTAATGTTCCTAGTTGTTCTGCCTTTGCCGGCATCGGCCGTTACTCCGGCGGGAAATCGTTCGAGTTGGGGTGTGCCAGCAACAAATGCTTCTGGGACGATAGAACGAGGTGGAACGATTACCGCAGTGGATTTTCGAAACAAGACAATCACTGTGGATGGCGTAATCTACCCCTTTTCGGCTACTTCACTTAAAGTCTATTCTGACGACCCTTTAGTAGCCGGTACCCCCCAGAATCTGCAGAAAAATATGCGGATTCGCTTCAATACCACTAAAGACACCTATGGCGGGCGTGAGGTGGTCGTTGAAATTTGGATCACGAACCCGAGTCGGTATCCCTCGCAAAAAACATTGCCTCGCAAAGTCCATATAATTCATGATTGACTCGTTATTCGCCAGCACGTTGCAAGCTGTCGGATAGGACGCTACGCGCTCCCCTCGGCCGTTGCAGTGTTTACGGTGTGCTGATGTGTCCTGGCGCGAGCTGATTTCGCAGTAAGAGAACTTATCCGGCGTCGTTGGCGAGGAGATTTTTCGGCAGGGAGAATACTACGCTTTCTTCCTTGCCGGACAGTTCTGCCACGTTTTCGGCGCCCAGTTCGCGCAGTCGCATCACGACTTCCTGTACCAGCACTTCCGGGGCCGAGGCGCCGGCGGTGACGCCGACGGATTGCTTGCCGGCCAGCCAGGCCGGGTCGATTTGCTCGGCCTGGTCCAACATGTAAGCTTGCGCGCCCTGATTGCGGGCCACTTCCCTTAAACGGTTGGAGTTGGAGCTGTTGGGCGAACCCACCACGATCACCAAATCGCATTGTTGCGCCAAGGATTTAACGGCGTCCTGGCGATTCTGCGTGGCATAGCAGATGTCGTCTTTTTTCGGCCCGGTGATGGCGGGGAAGCGCGCTTTGAGGGCGTCGATCACGCGGATGGCATCGTCCACGGAGAGGGTGGTCTGGGTGACGAAGGCCAGATTGCCGGGGGAACGCACGTCCAGTTCGGCCACGTCTTCCGGGGTTTCCACCAAATACATGCCGTCCACGGCCTGGCCCATGGTGCCTTCCACTTCCGGGTGGCCGCGGTGGCCGATCATGACGATTTCCTTGCCTTGCTTGCGCTGCCGGGAGACTTCCAGGTGGACTTTGGTGACCAGCGGGCAGGTGGCGTCGAATATGCGCAGCCCGCGGCTTTCGGCTTCATTGCGCACCGCCTGGGAAACCCCGTGGGCGCTGAAGATCAGCGTGCTGCCGCTGGGCACCTGGTCGAGATTCTCGATGAAAATGGCGCCCTTGTCTTTCAGATTGTCCACCACGAAGCGGTTGTGCACCACTTCGTGGCGCACATAGATCGGCGCGCCGAATTGTTCCAGAGCCCGCTCGACGATTTCGATGGCGCGGTCTACCCCGGCGCAGAAACCGCGAGGATTGGCGAGTAGGATTTGCATGGCAGCGGGATTCTTCATAAAAACGTGGAAGGATTATAGTCTAGCCTGAGACGCGGCGATCACTTGCCTTGTGGCGGCTCGACGGACACGATCAGCACTTCGAAATACACCGCGCAGTCGCTCAAGGGGTGGTTGAAATCGACGGTCACCGTCGCGCCGGTTTCTTCCAGTAGCCGGCCGCCCAGGGTCGATCCATCGGGCAGGCCGAATTCGATCAGGCTGCCGATTTCCAGTTCCGCGTCCGGCGGAAATTGGT
>JAIOJO010000356.1 GCA_019911985.1 Sulfuricellaceae bacterium
CGTCAGTGCCGAGCAATCTTCAAAAGTTCGATTCGATTTTTTCCAGGATATTTATCGCTCAGCGGACGATAAGCTGGTGCTGAATGCCAAGGTCACCGGCACCGCCGTCAACGAAAGAGGCAGGCCGTTCGTGCCGGATGAATTGGTGAAACTGTTTCCCGTTCCATAGGCGCATCGTATAAAGACCCGTCGGTCTCCGCCCTCAATCCAATAAGGGCGGCAGCGTTCGCCGCTTTATTCTACATAACCGAACGCTGGATCGCTGCTGTGGGGCGGCAGTGGCAGGCCGGCGATCCGGCATCCTTGACTGACCGGCCCATGCGGGAATAACTGGAACAGGTGACGGGTGCCGCCGTCTTTCCCGAATCGCTCCTCCAAGGCTTTTAATAACACTCGCCCGCTCGGCGCTATGCCGTGCTTGGCATAGTGTTCGCGCAAAAAGCGGATGATTTCCCGGTGTTCGTCACTCAGGGCGATGCCTTCCTTTGCCGCCGTCTCGGCGGCCATTTTCTCCGACCAGGGATCGAGGTCGAATAAGTTGCCGTTCGGGTCGTCCTCTCCGCTGTTTTCGCTGCTGACGAGTTTGTTGATATCGAGCATGGCCGTCTCCTTGCGTTAATCCGTGTATCGGTTTGCTGTCTTCAATATAGACAACAAGGGGCGGCAATGCCATGTCGTGATTCTTGCCGCATCTATCCTAAATGGCATGTGTGTGTGGGCTTTGATCCCGAGGAGAAGCGCTTCAATTTCCTCCGGTGTATCCGTTTTGCCGCCACGCTTCGTAGACGATGATTGCCACGGTATTGGATAAATTGAGGCTGCGGCTTTCCGCCTGCATC
Source organism: Sulfuricellaceae bacterium (assembly GCA_019911985.1). Taxonomy (GTDB): domain Bacteria; phylum Pseudomonadota; class Gammaproteobacteria; order Burkholderiales; family UBA9220; genus JAIOJO01. Next base: position 840 of record JAIOJO010000356.1, read on the forward strand.
GGCAGGCGCAGGCGACGTTCGGCTGGGAGCGAGGCCAGGATGTCGGTGGGCAGGCCGCGGGTTTCCGGGCCGAATAGGAACGCATCGTCCGGCGCAAAGAGGGTTTGGTGGTAGGGGACGGAGGCGCGGGTGCTTAGCGCGAATAGGCGCCGTCCAGCGAAGTGCGCTTGGCAGGCCGCCCAGTCGTCGTGCACGGTGAGGCTGGCGTATTCATGGTAATCCAGCCCTGCGCGTCTCAGATTGCGGTCGTCCAGAGTGAACCCGAGGGGTTTGACCAAGTGCAGACGGGTGCCGGTATTGGCGCACAGGCGGATAATGTTGCCGGTGTTGGGCGG
>JAIOJO010000357.1 GCA_019911985.1 Sulfuricellaceae bacterium
AAGCGTAGCGACGAAGCCCTGCTCGACGTGCTGCTGGAGTGGGTGGGCGATAGCGCAATCGACGAGTCCAAGCTGGCGGCCGATGTCGACGAGCTCGCGTTCAACTACGAAAACGTGCAGTTGAAGGATATGCGCTTCGGCGCGCTGTTGGCCGAGCTGACGGCCATCATGCGCGAGCATTCCCTGGCTCTGCCTGCCGACCTGACCTTGCTGTTCAAAGCGCTGATTACCCTGGAGGGCTTGGGGCGGCAGCTCGATCCCGAATTCCAGATGATCGACCATCTCGGCCCCTTCGTCGAGCGGGCGACCCGTGAGCGCTATACGCCGCAAGCCCTGATGCAGCGCGGCAAGCGCGGCCTGCACGATGTTTTTTCCATTATCACCGGCTTGCCGCGCGACGTGTCGCGCCTGGTCAAGGAAGCCCGGCGCGGCCGCTTCAAGATCGAACTGGATCTGAAACGCTTGGATCATTTCGGCCGCCAATTGGACCAAAGCACCAACCGCCTGACCATCGGCATCCTGACCGCTTCGCTGGTGATCGGCTCGTCCATCGTGATGACCGTGCACGGCGGACCCAGCTTGTTGGGTTTACCCTTATTCGGCCTGCTCGGCTTCCTGCTGGCCTTTTTTAACAGCGTCTGGATCGTGCTTTCGATTTGGCGCTCCGGGCGGGATTAACGAGATTATGGGCATGATGGCGCTCGTTCGGAGAGGTGCGCGGCGCTGGCTGGTAGGCGGATTGATCGCCTTGTCGTTGGCGCCGGATTGCTCGGCGGCTGACAAGCCCGGCACGATCAGGACGGCACCGGCCAAGATCAACTAAGCCCGGCCGTCTACTGGGGACGGCGGAAAATAGGCAGCAGCCCCGCGAGAATGTCATCCGGCGGCGGGTTTCGATCGCTCTCTATCTTGAGGCAGACGTTTTGTTCGTCCGCTGTCAGGGGTTCCTGCCGGGCCAACTGCTTTTCCAGTACGGCCAGGCCCGCTTCCGAAGCGTCGGCGCCGCCTTGTTCGCGTGCAAGGATGCGTTGCCGCAGGGTGTCTGCGCTGGCGCTCGTGTCGAGGATCGCGAAGGGTGCCGCCAGGGTTTGCGCCAGCGTCCTGAAAGCCTCGCGCCGGTTCTTGTCGAGGAAGCTTGCATCGACGATGACGCGATAGCCTGAGCGCAGCAGGGTGGCGGCGAATTCTTCCAGTTGCCGATAGGTTTCTCGGCCGGCTTCCGGGGTATAGATTCCGCTGTCGAGGGGGGATTGGCTGGCGGCGCCGGCGTCCAGGCCGAACAGCCGCTTGCGCTCGATGTCGGAACGCAGGCGGATGGCGCCCCAGTGCTCGGCAAGAGCGGCGCTATGCCAGCTTTTGCCGCTGCCGGAGAGGCCGTGGGTGATGACGAGCGCTGCTTGCTCGTGCTGGGCGAGGCGCTCCGCCAGCAGGGCATAGCGGCGGTAGACGGCGCGGAGGGACTCGCGATCTTTCTGCGCTTCCGTCTGCCCCAGCCGGATAGCCGCTACCTTGGCGCGCACCATGGCTCGGTAGACTTGGTACAGGCGCAGCAGCTTGACTCCCGTGTAATCGCCGGTGCGTTCCAGATAGTTGTTGAGCAATTGCCAGGCTAGAGCGGGGCAAGCCCGGTCGTGCAGATCCATGATAAGGAAGGCGAGGTCGCTGATAACGTCGATCCAGCGCAGGTCGGGATTGAATTCGATGCAATCGAAGAGAGTGACTTGGCCGTCCAGCAGCAGCATATTCCCCAAGTGCAAATCGCCGTGGCATTCGCGGATGTGGCCTTGCTCCAGGCGATGGCGGATATCCCCGCGGCGGGAACTGAACTCCAACTCGGTCCAGACGCGCAAGGCTTCCAGGCGCAGCAAGTCGTCCTCGTCTTCGAGGATGGGGCGAATTTGCTCGAAATTTTCCTGCATGGGATGGAATACGTGTGCGGCGGTGCCATATAGGCCATCGCTTGGAGCGGCCGGTGCAGCCAAGTGAAAGTCGGCCAGTGTGCGTGCCAGTTGGCCGATCTGCGCGCCGCTTAAGCTCCCCTGGGCCAGGACTCGATCCAATAAGGCTTCTTGCGGGAATTGCCGCATTTTCACGGCGTACTCGATAATCGGTCCCACGCCGTTGAATTCCGGCTGGGAAGGCGTGCCGGTAATGGCTATCACGTCAAGGTAGAGTTGCGGAGCCAGGCGGCGGTTCAGGCGCAATTCCTCCGCGCAGAAATGATGCCGCTGTTCCAGCGTGCTGAAATCGAGAAAGCCCAGATTGACGGGTTTTTTGATTTTGTAGGCATACGGTTCGGCCAGGATCAGGTAGGAAATATGGGTTTCCAGAATGCGGATGCTAGCCTCGGGAATGCCGTGGAGTTCCGGCCGGGCCAGGGCCGAAATCAGCACGGGCAGGTGTTCCTGATGCGGACTCAACTCGGGTAAACTCCTGCTTTGTCCAAAAGACCCGATACCCTATGAAATCCGACGAACGACACATTTTGCATCTATTCCGCTCCCTTTCTTCCGAACAGCAAGCTACGCTGACCGATTTTGCCGAGTTTCTCGCCCAGCGCGGCGGCGAAGTCCCCGACGTTCCTTCGGAGCCGCTGGCCATTCCCCGCCCGGCGGAGGAGTCGCTGGTGAAGGCCGTAAAGCGCCTGCGGGAAACTTATCCCATGCTCGATCCCGGCAAGCTGCTTGACGAAACAGCCCACCAGATGACCCAGCACGTCATGCACGGCAAACCGGCGAAAGAGGCGATAGACGAACTGGAAGCCGTGTTCGGCCACCACTACCGGTTGCACCGCGACGGCAGCGAATAGTGCTTTACAGCACCTCCGAAGCGTAATCCGCCAGCCGTGAGCGCTCGCCCCGTTGCAGCGTGATGTGCCCGCTGTGGTCCCAGTTTTTGAAGCGATCCACCACATAGGTCAGGCCGGAGCTGCCCTCCGTCAAGTAAGGCGTGTCGATCTGGGATAC
>JAIOJO010000358.1 GCA_019911985.1 Sulfuricellaceae bacterium
GTGGCAAGCGGGCTCCAGGGCTTTGTTGCGGGCCGCTTGTTTGGAATAACCAAACCGCGCGACCCTTGTGCCCTTTAGGGTGCGCGTCGCGCCCTGAAACCCGCTTGCCGCCGGCGCGGGTTCAGGATTTATTAAAACAGCTTCTAGCGCCTGCATTTAACTCGAAAGGAAAATAAAGATGTCCATCCGCACCCTACTGCCCGCCGCCGTCCTGCTCTCGCTCGCCGTTCCCGCCTTGGCCACGCCCAAGCCGGAAGACGCGATCAAGTACCGCCAAGGCGTCTACGAAGCGATCAAATGGAATTTCGGCACCCTGGCCGCCATGACCAAGGGCGAGGTGCCCTACAACAAAGAGGAAGCGGTGCACCGCGCCGAACTGCTGACGGTGCTGGCGAAGATGCCGCTGGAAGGCTTCGCCCCCGGCACCGACAAGGGCGCCAAGACCGCGGCCAAGGCGAAAATCTGGCAAGACCGGGCGAAGTTCGAGAACGGCTTCAAGCAATTGCAAGCGGAAACCGCCAAGCTCGCCGACGCCGCCAAGAGCGGCGACGCGGCGGCCCTGAAAGCCCAGGTGGGCGCCACCGGCAAAACCTGCAAGGCCTGCCACGACGCTTTCCGCGAGGAATAGGAAAAGGGTTTCAGCGGCCCGCCAGCAAGATCAGAGCGGCTACCGCTGCTCCGATTACGGCCAAGCTGAGCAGCGCCAACCATGGGCTAACCTTCTTCGGCTGCGGCGTATCGGCCGCATGCGCGGCCTTGCCCGTGACCATCGCCGTCACGAGATTCTCGCCCTTGGCGAAACGGTAGTAGAGAATCGCCGCCACGTGCAGCGCCATCAGGCCCAAGAGCACGTAAAAGAATCCCGAGTGCAGGCTGGACAGCAGCTCGCTCACGGCATCCGGCACCCGGCCGGCCAAGGGGCCGGACGTCATGATGTCGTCGGTGGCGAACAGACCCAGCCCCGCCTGCGCCAGCAGCCCCGCCAGCAAGGCCAGCACCATCCAGCCGCCGGCGGGATTGTGGCCCACGGACGGGGGCGCGCTGCCTGCCTTGACGGCCCGCAAGTAGGCTAGCGTGGCGCGCGGGCCGCGCACAAAAGCGGTAAAGCGCGCCGTATGGCTGCCGACCATGCCCCATACCAACCGGAACAGCAACAGCGTCAGGATGGCATAGCCGCCGAGCAAATGGTATTCCATGAGGTTGCCGCCGGTGGCCGCGCTGGCCCACTGCCAGACGATAAACGCCACCAGGAACCAATGAAAAACCCGCACCGGGATGTCCCAGACTTCAAGCGATTTCGCGGATTCGAGCGGTACTGCAAGACGGCCGGCCATGAGCGATACCCCAACAGAATTTTGAGAAGGGCTATTTTAGCAGACTGCTAGAACCAAGCCACCGTTGGTTTTTTCCTGGCGATGGGGTATCGTAAGGCTGCTTTAATAACCATCCAATAAATAGGAGAAGCAGCATGGGGAAACAAACGATTGCCATCGTGGGCCTGGGCCGTGTCGGTTCGGCTTTTCTGGAGGAGCTGATGTGCGCCGTGGACAAGGGCTTGAAAGTCGCCTATGCGGTGGAGCAAAGCGAAACGCCGGGCCGCAAGATGGCGCAGGACTATAACATCAAGATTGTGACTATCGACCAGTTGATGGCCGAAGGCGATGCGGTGGACATTATATTCGACCTGACTGGCAACGCCGAAACGCGCAACGAATTGCGCACCAAGCTGCACGGCTCCGGCAACCGCCATACGGTTATCGCCCCGGAAAGCATAGCCCGCATGATGTGGTCGCTGATGGCCGACCAGAAAGAGCTGCCGGACTATCACGGCAAGAAAGGCTACTAAGCCTGACCTAGCGTTAGCAACTGGCGGGACTCGGAACCGCCAGTTCCCCTCCTCCACACGCGCTTCAGCGTGCCGCTAAACCCCGTTCCAAATCTTTCTTGATATCGGAAACCGCTTCCAAGCCCACCGCGACGCGCAACAGGCCGTCGCCGATACCGGCTGCGGCGCGCTGTTCCGGCGTAACGCGGCTGTGCGTGGTCGTGGCCGGATGGGTGATGGTGGTTTTGGTGTCGCCCAGATTCGCGGTAATCGACAGCAGGCGGGTGTTGTCCACCACGCGCCAGGCGGCATCCTTCCCGCCCTTCACGTCGAATGCCAGGATCGCGCCGCCGCTTTTCTGCTGGCGCATGGCCAGCGCGTGCTGAGGATGCGACGGCAAGCCGGGGTAATACACCCGCTCCACCTGCGGCTGGGCTTCCAGCCACTGGGCCAGATCCAGCGCATTGGCGGATTGCGCTTGCATGCGGATATTCAGCGTCTCCAGCCCTTTCAGGATGACCCAGGCATTAAAGGCCGACAGGGTCGGACCGGCGGTACGCAGGAAGCCGTATATCCCTTCCAGGGTCTTGGCATCGCCCAGCACCGCGCCGCCCAGCACCCGGCCTTGGCCGTCCAGGTACTTGGTGGCGGAGTGGATCACGATATCCGCGCCCAGTTCCAGCGGGCGCTGCAGGATGGGCGTGCAAAAACAGTTGTCCACCGCCAGCTTGGCCCCGGCCTCCTGGGCGACGCGGCTCAACTCGGCGATATCGCACACCTCGGTGAGCGGATTCGACGGCGTTTCGACGAACAGCAGCCGGGTATTGGGGCGTATCGCCGCGCGCCATTCCGCCGGGTCGGTGAGCGACACCAGCGTGGTCTCCACACCGAAGCGCGCGAGGATATTGTTGAACAATTGCACCGTGGTGCCGAATATGCTGCGCGAAGCGATAACATGGTCGCCCGCCGAAAGCAGGCCCATTACCGTGGAGAGGATGGCCGACATGCCTGAGGCCGTGGCGACGCAGCGTTCCGCGCCTTCCAGCGCGGCAAGGCGGCGCTCGAACACGCTCACCGTGGGGTTGGTGAAACGGGCGTAGATATTGCCCGGCTCTTGCCCGGAAAACCGCGCCGCGGCCTGAGCCGCGTTTTTGAATACGAAGCTGGAGGTCAGATACATCGCCTCGGAATGTTCGTTGAACTGGCTGCGCTCGATACCGGCGCGCACCGCCAGGGTTTCTAGTTCGTAGTGCTCGTCCATGCTTTTCTCCTTTCCGGATTTCGTGAATTCCGGGCACAAAAAAACCCGATCAGCTTGGGCTAAATCGGGTTCTTCCCCTCTCTTTAGCGGCATTTATAACGCGCCCGCAAGCTGACATCAAATCGGCGCAGGAACCACCTTACTCCGCCCGGCCGATGCTTGTCAACATGGACGGGCACGCCGCGAGATCCGTTAAATCAGGCCGCCGGCGCGCAGCTCGCTTTTCAGGTACGCGTAATAGATCGGCGCGGCCACCAGGCCGGGCAGGCCGAAAGCCGCCTCCATCACCAGCATGGCGATCAGCAGTTCCCAGGCTTTGGCGCTAATTTGTCCGCCGACGATTTTAGCGTTGAGGAAGTACTCCAGCTTGTGGATGGCGACCAAAAACATCAAGGAGGCGACCGCCAGGGACGGAGAATAACCGAAGCTGACGATCACGATTGCCGAATTCGAAATCAGGTTGCCGAGTATCGGCAGCAAGCCCGCCACGAAAGTCACCACCACCAGGGTCCCGGCGAAAGGCAGTTTAATACCCATCAGCGGCAACGCCACCCCGAGGTAGACCCAGGTGAAGAAGGTATTCAGCGCGGCGATTTTGATTTGCGCAAACACGATATCCCCGAAGGCCACGCTCAATTTATGGGCGCGTTCGAGCAGCGCCGAGACGAATGGGGTCTGGCCGGCCTCGGCCAAAACCTCGCGCAAGGACAGCATCGCGCCGATGACCATACCCAGCAGAACGTGGGCCAAGGAGCGGCCGGCTTCCTTGCCGAACAACTGCAGCTCGGACGAGTGGTCCCGCAGCAATGCCGCCAACATATTTTTCAAGCCCTCGGCATCGCGCGGCAAAGCGCTGGCTATCCATGCCGGAAAGCTGGCCCGAGAGGTTTCGAGGATATCCGCCAGGCGCGCCAGAAATCCCGCCACCCCGCCGCTCTCGCCCCGCAAGAAGTTGGATATCGCCAGAATGGCGGCGACCAGCAGGGTAATGACTACGCCGGAAACCAGAATAACGGCGAACATCCGTGCCCGCTTGCCTGCCAGCTTGGCGATTTCCACCCGGCACGCGATCAGGCTGACCAGGTGGTAAACCAGCAAGCCGGCGATGAGCGCGGGCAACAGCTTAAGATTGACGACCAGGAACAAGGCGAGAGCGGCTATCAGCCATGAAGCGAGGGTGAATGGCATGGCGCGATTCCCGGCGTTTTCGATAGGCGGATTCATGGGCTTGTTCGCAGTTCAGCCTTGCCCGGCTATTTCTTGCTCTTACCGGAACTCAGGTTTCTATCCAAGTGCTTGTTGCTGTTCGACTTACCCGTGTCGGACTGCAAGGCCCGGCCGCGCGCGGCCTCGATTTCAGCCAGGTACTCGGGAGAAATATCGCCGGTAATGTATTCGCCGTTGAAACAACTGCAGTCGAATTGGCTCAGCTTGGGGTTGACCTTGCGAACCGCCTCGATCAGACACTCCAAGTCTTGGTAAACCACGGCGTCGGCGCCGATTTCCCGGGCGATTTCCGCGTTGTCGCGGCCGGTGGCGAGCAATTCGGCGCGGGTCGGCATGTCGATGCCGTAGACATTGGGAAAGCGCACCGGCGGCGCGGCGGAAGCGAAAATGACCTTGCGCGCCCCGGCCTCCCGCGCCATCTGCACGATCTCCTTGCTGGTGGTGCCGCGGACGATGGAATCGTCCACCAGCAACACGGTTTTGCCCTTGAATTCCATGCCGATGGCGTTCAACTTCTGGCGTACCGATTTTTTGCGCAAGGCTTGGCCCGGCATGATAAAAGTGCGTCCGATATAGCGGTTCTTGATAAACCCCTCGCGGTAGGCCACCCCTAGGCGTATCGCCAATTGCAAGGCGCTGGGACGGCTGGTGTCGGGAATCGGGATGACCACGTCTATCGGCATATCACCGAGCACGCGCAGTACCTTGTCCGCCAGTAGTTCGCCCATGTGGAGGCGCGTTTCGTACACCGAGGTGCCGTTCAGGACGGAATCCGGGCGAGCCAGGTAGACATACTCGAAAATGCAGGGATTAAGCGAGGATTTTTCGGCACACTGGCGGCTGCTGAACTTGCCCTCGCAATCGACCAGAACCGCTTCGCCCGGCGCCACGTCGCGCACCAACTCGAAACCCAGGGTGTCCAAGGCCACGCTTTCCGAAGCCAGCAGATACTCGGTCCCTTTAGGCGTTTCGCAGCAGCCTATCACCAGCGGGCGGATGCCGTGGGGATCGCGGAAAGCCAGCAAGCCATAACCGGAAATCATCGCCACGACGGCATAAGCGCCGCGGCAACGGCGATGAACGCCTTCCACCGCGGCGAAAATAGCCCGTTTGCTCAGGCGGTGGTTGGTTACATTCTTTTGCAGTTCATGGGCCAGCACATTCAGCAGCACTTCGGAATCGGAGCCGGTGTTGACATGGCGCAGATCCTGGCGGAACAGTTCTTCCTTGAGATGATCGGTATTAGTCAGGTTGCCGTTATGCGCCAGCACGATGCCGAAGGGCGAATTCACGTAAAACGGCTGGGCTTCCGCGGTCGAAGAGGCGGAACCGGCGGTGGGATAGCGCACATGGGCGATTCCCATATTGCCGAGCAGGTTGCGCATGTCGCGGGTACGGAAAACGTCGCGCACCAAGCCGCCGCCCTTATGCATGTGGAAGGCGTTGCCATCCACGGTTACGATGCCGGCGGCATCCTGCCCGCGATGCTGCAATACCTGCAAGCCATCGTAGAGCAACTGATTGACCGGGCCTTTCGCCACGACACCCAAGATTCCACACATAATCCGCCCGCCTGCAATTTAAAAAGTAATTTGACGCTTATTCGTAATGAATCCGCTTGGATAAATCATCCGGAAGCCACTGTTTTCCGCTCATCACCAGCGCTTCCAAGGGCGCGCTGAACATCGCATTTTGCCACAAGCTTTGGCGCGGCAAGGAGGTCAAGCCGCCCAGCATCACCAACAGGCAGACGATTAAAAAGCCGCGCGCAAACCCGAAAAAAGCGCCCAAACCCTTGTCGATGGCGCCTAGCCCCAAGGTCTTGATCAGTTCCGAGGCGGCGATGGAGATCAAGCTCATCAGCAATAATGCGCCGAGAAACAAGACCACGAAAGCGGCCAGCAGGCGCAGCGTATCCGTCGGAATCAGCTTAGGCAAATAAGGCAGCACATCCCCGACATAGGTTTTGGCGACAAAAAAAGCGGCAACCCAGGACAACAGCGCCAATACCTCGCGCACCACGCCGCGCATCACGCTGAACAGGATGGATACACCGATAATCAGCAAAACCGCGTAATCGAACAGAGTCATGACGGCTTCTCGTTCAGGCATTAACCCAGTCGCATCCGAAGGGATAATCCGGGGTCAATTGGCGCTAACGACATTGCCCGTGAGGCCCATTTTCTTCAACTTCGCCTGCGCTTTTTCCGCCTCTTCGCGGCTGCCGAAAGGTCCGGCTCGAACCCGTGTTTTTTCGCCCGACGCCGTTTTCAATACATCGGTGAAGGACTTGATATCGGCCTGTTTCAGCTTCGTCTGCAGTTGTTTGGCGTTGGCGGCCTGGGAAAAGGCGCCGAGCTGCACCACGAAACCCTCCTTGGCGCCGTGAGCGGCCGCAGCCTTCTGGGCAGGCTTCTCGGCTATTGCATCCGGCTTGGGGACGGCTTCGGCTTCAGTCTTGGGTGTCGCTTTGGCTTCCGTTTTGGGCGTAGATTCCGTTTTAGGCGGAGCTTTTGGCTGTGGCGGCTCGGCGGCGGGGGGTGTCGCTGGGGCAGGTGTTTCGGACGATTTGGCCGGGAGCGGCGCTTTTACCGCCGCCGCAGGCGTCGCTGCGGCATCTTGTGGCGCCGTGGCCTTCGCCGCAGGCAGCGGCGTAATCGGCGCGGAAAAACTGCCGCTCTCCGGTTTCGGAATATCGATGGCGATATCCTGCCTCATCGGCTTGGGCTGGTTGTCCAGCACCATGGGCAGGAAAGCGGTCACGATCACCACCAAGGCGATAGCACCCACCAGCCGCCGCCGGGCCTTGCCCCGCAATTTGATTTCTTCGTCGCTAATGCTGCGCGCCATGCCCGTTATCCTCTCGACGCCGAATCCGCCCTATCCTTCGGCGGTGTAACGCTGCCGCAATGTTTCGGCAACCGTGTGGAAGGAACCAAAGGCGAGCATTCTATCATTTTCGCCCGCGACTTCACAGGCGCGGCGGTAAGCCCGCGCCACATCGGGAAAAACTTCCATCGGCTTGTCTATGCCCGCCGCGCGCAGCACCTGCTTCAAGTGCGCGCTATCGCAGCCGCGCGCTTCGTCGAGGCCGGCCAGCAGCCAATAATCCACCGCGTGCGCCAGAGCCTGCGCCACGCCGCCGATATCCTTGTCGCGCAGCATCGCGAACAGCGCAATCGTCTTGCCGCCGCGCGGCGCCGGCAAAACGGCGAGATTTTCGGCCAAGGCCCGCGCGGCATGCGGATTGTGGGCCACGTCCACGATCAGCGCCGGACGCCCCGGCAAAATTTGAAACCGCCCCGGCAGAACGGTTTCGGCCAAAGCTTGCCGCACCGCCTCATCGCTCACCGGCAGGCGTTCCGCGACCGCATCCAGGGCGGCTATCGCCGCCGCCGCGTTATTCAATTGGAATGCGCCGCGCAGCGCGGGATAGGGCAATTGGCGGCGCGCTCCGGCCGGGCCATGGAAATGCCAGCAGCCGGTTTCGCGCTCAAAGCCGAAATCGTGCCCGATCCGTTGCAGGGCGGCACCGACCTCCCGCGCATAGCCGGGCAGGCTGGAGGGCGGCGCCGGGTCGGCGCAAACAGCAGGCCGGCCGTGGCGGAAAATCCCGGCTTTCTCCCGCCCTATCGCCTCGCGGGTGTCGCCCAGGTAATCCTGGTGGTCCAAGTCTATGCTGGTGACGATAGCGCAATCGGGGTCGAAACAATTCACCGCGTCCAGCCGCCCGCCCAAGCCCACTTCCAGAATGGCGGCGCCGACGTTCTCCCGGGCAAAAAGCCACATTGCCGCCAGCGTGCCGAACTCGAAATAAGTTAGCGTCACATCGCCGCGCGCACGCTCCACCGCCTCGAACGCGCGGCACAAATCCTCGTCGGATACGTCTTGCCGGGCGATGCGCACGCGCTCGTTATAACGCAGCAAATGGGGCGAGGTATACAAGCCGGCGCGATAGCCGGCATGGCTCAGCATGGCTTCCAGAAAGGCGCAGGTCGATCCTTTGCCGTTCGTGCCGCCGACCGTGACAATGGGGAAGCGGGGATTGATAGCCAAGCGCTGCAAAACCGCCGCCGCCCGGTCCAGGCCGAGTTCGATGTTCTTGGGGTGAAGCCGCTCCAGATAGGACAGCCATGCGCCGAGCGTAGTGCGCTCCACATCTTGGGTGCCAACTTCCGGGTTCATGCCAAGTCGAGTGATTTGCTATCCTAAATGGCTGCGCCAGCCTTAAACTGCGGCCGGCAAGCCCAGCATCTGCGTCAGCAGATTGGCCAGACGGTCGCGCATTTCGCGCCGGTCGACGATCATATCGATAGCGCCGTGCTCCAGCAGGAACTCGGCACGCTGGAAGCCGTCGGGCAGGGTTTCGCGCACCGTCTGTTCGATCACGCGGGGGCCGGCGAAGCCGATCAGCGCGCCGGGTTCGGCGATGATCACGTCGCCGAGCATGGCGAAGCTGGCGGACACGCCGCCCATGGTGGGGTCGGTCAATACTGAGATAAACGGCAGGCGGGCATCGGCCAGCTTGGTCAGCGCCGCACTGGTTTTGGCCATCTGCATCAAAGACAGCAAGCCTTCCTGCATCCGGGCGCCGCCGCTGGCGGAAATACATACGAAGGGCAGCTTGTGTTCGAGGCAGGTATTGATGCCGCGCACGAAGCGCTCGCCCACCACCGAACCCATGGAGCCGCCCATGAACTTGAATTCGAATGCCGCCACGACCAGCGGAACCGACTTCACGCTGCCTTGCATCACCACCAGCGCGTCGCTTTCGCCGCTGCCGGTGCGCGCTTCGACCAGGCGGTCGGCGTAGCGCTTGCTGTCCTTGAATTTGAGGGTATCGACCGGCTTCACCTCCTCGCCGATTTCATGGCGGCCTTCCGGGTCGAGCAGTACGTCCAAGCGGGAGCGGGCGTTGATACGGTGGTGATGGCCGCACTTGGGGCAGACTTCGAGGTTTTTTTCCAAATCGGCGTGGTAGAGCACGGCCACGCAGGTCGGGCACTTCGACCAGAGGCCTTCCGGCATCGCCTTCTTGGCGCCGTTGCTGTCCTTGCGCTGAATTTTCGGCGGCAGCAGTTTTTGAAACCAGCTCATAGTGTTTTCCTTAATTCGCTATCAAGACGCATCCATGGCCTGGCGGAACTCGGCTATCAAGGCCGCCACCCGACTGTTGCGCTGTTTTGCGTTCGACTGCTCGATTTCCTGCACGATGCGGCTGCCCACCACCACGGCGTCGGCAAAAGCGGAAACGGCCTTGGCCGTGGCCGCGTCGCGGATGCCGAAACCCACGCCCACGGGCAGCGGCAAGCGCGCGCTCAGCTTCAGCACATTGCGCCGCACGTCCTCGATGTCCAGGTTGGATGCGCCCGTCACGCCCTTGAGCGAGACGTAATAAACGAAGCCGCGAGCCATTTTCGCCACCCGTTCGATGCGGCTGTCGGGCGAGGTCGGCGACAGCAGGAAAATCGGCGACAGCCCCCGCTGATGCGCCAGTCGGACGAACTCCTCGCACTCTTCCGGCGGATAATCCACGATCAGCACCCCGTCCACCCCGGCCTCGGCGGCGCGCTCGGCAAAGGCCTGGTAGCCCATGGCTTCCAGCGGATTGGCGTAGCCCATCAGAATGATCGGCGTGGTTTTGTCCTTGCGCCGGAACTCCGCCGCCATCGCCAGCACATCGCCCAGGCTGACGCCGTGCTTCAAGGCGCGCTCGCTGGCGCGCTGTATGGTCGGGCCGTCGGCCATGGGATCGGAAAAAGGCACGCCCAATTCCAAAATATCGGCCCCCGCCTTGACCATCGCGTGCATCAAGGGAACGGTGGCCTTGGGCGAAGGGTCGCCCGCGGTCACGAAGGGTATCAGGGCCTTGCGGCCCTGCTGCTTCAGTTTGGCGAATATTGCGTCTATGCGTGACATGAATTCAATCTTCAAATTTAATTGGGCGAGCCATGAAGCTCTGCACCGGTTAAGCGAACATCAAACGATGGCCCTTGGGTTCCGGAACAGCATCGCCGAATTCCCGCGCTGTTGCTATCCACAGATCGACGGCCTGCTTGGCATTCGCCAATGCGCTCTCTTGGGTATCGCCGTGCGCCATGCAGCCCGGCAGTTCGGGAAGCTCAGCAATAAAGGCTCTATCCTCATTGCTCCAATATATAATTATCTCGTATTTATCCATCACCAATCCTTTCCCAGCCGATATTTCAGGATGACTGCACGAACTTGCCGTACTTGATAAGCTTTAGCCTTAGCACCGTCATTCTGCAGGTTGATCATTTCAGCCATACCCGGCCTTCTGAAAACATGGTGGCTGCCGCGAGTGCGTCGCTCAAACCCCAGTTTGACCAACAAAACACACAAATCCTCAAATTCGACATTTTGATCGGATAAACCGCGCAGTATCTGAAACAGCAGCTTTTCGTATTTTCCCATGGGCGCTAGAACTGTATCCCCGACAATTCGGCCACGGTGTTCATATCCTTGTCGCCGCGTCCCGACAGGTTCACCAGCAGGATTTTGTCCTTGTCCAGGGTCGGTGCGATCTTGGCCGCGTAAGCCAGCGCATGGCTGGATTCCAGCGCCGGGATGATGCCTTCGTAACGGCACAAATCGTGGAAAGCGGCGAGGGCTTCGGCATCGGTCACGGCCACGTATTCGGCGCGTCCGCTGTCCTTGAGCCAGCAGTGTTCGGGGCCGACGCCGGGGTAATCCAAGCCGGCGGAAATGGAATGGGTTTCGATAATTT
>JAIOJO010000032.1 GCA_019911985.1 Sulfuricellaceae bacterium
AACCCCGCGCCCCACACGGTACGGATATGCCGCGGCGCGTCCGGGTCGCTCTCCATCTTGCGGCGCAAGCGGGCAATGCGGACGTCCACGCTGCGGTCGAAGGGCATGCGCTCCTCGCCTTGGGCCAGGCTCACCAAAGCCTCGCGGCTCAGCACCCGGCCGGGGTTCTGCGCCAGTATCCGCAGCAAGGTAAACTCCGCGGTGGTAATGTCCACCGGGACGCCGTCGCAGGACAGCGAATGGGCCTCCAAATTCAGGCAGAACCGGCCGAAGCGGATTTGCCGCGCCGGACTCTCGGCGGCCGAACGGCGCCGCAGCAGCGCTTTCACGCGGGCGAGCAGCTCGCGGGGATTGAAGGGTTTGGCGAGATAGTCGTCGGCGCCGAGTTCGAGACCGATGATCCGGTCAATGTCCGCGCCGCGTGCCGACACCATGATGATGGGGCAGTCGCCGCGCTCGCGAATTTTCTGCGCCAGCACCAGGCCATCGCTGCCCGGCAGCATGATGTCGAGAAGAATCAAATCGGGCTCGTGAGCCACCAGCCAGTCGTCCATGGCCGATCCGTCGCCGACGGCCGTCGCCTCGTAGCCGTGGCCGGAAAAATACTCGCACAACATCCGGCACATTTCGGTGTCGTCGTCGACAATTAAGATAGGGTGTTTCGCTTCCATCATGTAGCCGGATTTTAAGCTATCTACACGGCAATATCGCACCGGATACAAATTGAAACAATTTGTCGCCATCCGTAATAGATCGGACATCTCCGCTCAACACCGCCGAGGCACAATAGCCTCGTCCGTTCGCAGCAATGGGCAAAGTTTCTCAAAGCATATGAAGGAGTATCGTTATGGATATCAGTTCAGTGGGCGGCAGTTGCGGCGCTACGGGCCATCCGGCCATCCAGCCCGGCCTGGGATCGACTCAAGCGGCCGCGCCGGCCAACAGCGCCGGCGCAGTAAGCACGCCGCTCTTGCCGAGCGTCAACGACCAAGGCCAGGCACTCGGCCAAATCATCAACGTCAAAGCGTAAAGGAGATTCCGAAATGGCAACAAAAAACATTTACTGGGCAAGCGCCGTCGCGCTCTGCATCTCTTCCCCGGCGTGGGCCACCGGCACGAGCGCGAACACGCCTCTCGGCAACGCGACTGCCCCCGCAGCCGGCGCCCAACACATGGCGGCCAGGCCGCACGCCAACCAATTCGGCGCCAGCGGCGTGTGCAAGAGCGGCAGCCGCACGGTTTCCTATGATTGGAATGCGGCCAGCGGCGCCTTGAAGCTCGACGTCGTTTTTGCCGATTGCCAGTTGGCCAACGGCGCAACGGTGAACGGCACGGATGCCACCGACGGCACGCTCACCGCCAGCGGCAGCAGCGGCTATAAAATCGACCTGAGCGATACAGTCGATACCACGGTCACCGACAAGTTCGGCAACAGCCACACCCGCAATTGCACGATCACCCGAACGGGAACGCTCGACACCTCGACGAAGGTATTCTCGGGCACGGTCACCCGCAACAACTGCACGCTATCCGGCGATTTCCGCGAAGGCTTGGGCCTGATTGAAATGCTCGCGAACCAACCGACCAACGACGAGCAGACCGACGTCCCGAATGCCGGGAGCTAAAGCCCCGTTAGCTCTGGGCAAGCGGCGCTAAGCCGCCGGCTCAGGCCAGCATTTGCCGGTAGCGCGACCAGTCGAAATTCGGCCCTGGATCGGTTTTGCGGCCCGGCGCGATGTCGGCGTGGCCGACGATGTCCGCAATCGGATAGGCCGCTTGCAGCGCCCGTGTCAACTCCGCCAGGCGGTCGTACTGCCTATTCTCGAAGGGCGCATAGTCGCTGCCTTCCAGCTCGATGCCGATGGCGAAATCATTGCAGCGCTGCCGCCCTTGCCATTGCGACTGCCCGGCATGCCAGGCGCGCAGATTGCAGGACACGAACTGGATCACCTCGCCGTCGCGGCGGATGAAAAAATGCGCCGACACCCGCAAATCCCGGATGCTGGCGAAAAACGGGTGGGCCTGGGGGTCGAGCTTGTTGGTGAAAAAGTCGATCACCGCGTCGCCGTCGTATTGCTGCGGCGGCAGGCTGATAGCGTGGATCACCAGCAGCGTAACCGGCATCTCCGGCGGACGTTCGTCGAAGTTGGGCGAGGCGATAAAACGCACGCCTTTTAAAAATCCCGATGGGTCGATTTGCATAGTCTGAATTTTACGGTTCCTCTTCCGCCGGTTGAGCCAGCGCTTGCGCCAGTGCCTGCCGGATCGCTTCCGGGGTGGGCTGGCAGGCCAGGGGCGCATGATAACGGCCCTCGCGGAATAAAAAAAGCGCGGGCAAATGGAATATCTCGTATTCCCGCGCCAAAGCCGTGCTGGCCTGCACGTCCACCTTGAACAAGCGCACGCCCGTCTCCGCCACCGCCCGCGGCAGCACGGCTTCCATGCGGCGGCACGCCCCGCAGGCCGGCGCGCCGAACAAAACCAGGGCGGTGCCGGACGATCCGGCCACGGCGGCGTGAAAATCGAACTCGGTCAAAACCTCGAATTCCGTCATGACGCCATCCCGCGAAACCGCTTCTGTCTATATAATCGAGCGCATCGACTTTCAACGGATATTCTGCTTATGCTCACCTTCGCCACCCTGCTCGTCATGCTGGTCGTCATTTTAATCGCCGCCGAGGTATTCACCAACGCGCTCGAGCATCTGGGCGAAAAACTAAAAATTTCCGAGGGCGTCACCGGCTCCCTGTTCGCCGCCATCGGCACCGCGCTGCCGGAAACCATGGTGCCGCTGCTAGCCTTGATGGCGGGCACCCAAAACGCCCAGATCAACGAGGAAATCGGCGTCGGCGCCATCCTCGGCGCGCCGCTGATGCTGTCCACGCTGTCGACCTGCCTGATGGCGCTGGCGGTTGTGAAAAAACGCGGCCTGCAAGGCCACCTGACGCCCGAGCGCAGCGGCCTCACCCGCGACCTGCACTTTTTTCTGGCGGCATTCGGCTTTTCCGCGCTGGCGCTGTTCGTTCCCCATACCCAGCCGTTCATCCGCGCGTCCATCGCGATAAGCCTGGTGCTGATCTATTTCGTCTACATCATGCTGACGCTGAAAGCCTCCGAGCACCTGGTCAAGGAGGGCCACGCCACCGAAGCGGAAGAGCCGATGTTCCTGTCGCGCCTGGGCCTGAAGAAAAACCTCTTCACGATACTGCTGCAAATGGGGCTGGGATTGCTGTTGCTGGTGGGCGGCGCGAAAGGCTTCATTCACGGCGTGGAAGAAGCCTCGGTTATTCTCGGCATCACGCCGCTGTTGCTGTCGCTGCTGATTATCCCCATCGCCACCGAGCTGCCGGAAAAGGTCAACAGTATCCTGTGGATACGCCGCCATAAGGACACACTGGCTTTCGGCAACATCACCGGCGCGATGGTGTTTCAAGGCACCCTGCTGCCCGCCATCGGCATTATGCTCACGCCTTGGGAGCCGCGCCGCGAAGTCTTCGCCGGTATTGTCATCACGCTGCTGGCCGCCTTGTGGCTGCGCCTGATGCTGTCCCGCGGCCAATTGCGTATCTGGCAATTGCTGATCAACGGCGGACTCTACCTCACCTACCTGCTGATCGCGCTGAGCTAAGCGGGCGCGTCTTCCGCTCGTAACAAACTCCTTTTAGCATAGCGTCCATGTTTTTCATTCCACTATAAAGGGCTGCGCAATGAGCATAAAAAAAACCGGAAGAGGCGCCATTAAGTACGATTACCTGGCGATGGACACCTCCTCCATCAAGGAATCCATCGCCCACAAACTGGTCTACTCCGTCGGCAAAGACCCGTTTACCGCCACGCCGCGCGACTGGTTTTTTACCACGGCGTATGCCGTTCGCGACCGCATGATCGAGCGCTGGATGGAAACCATGCGCAGCTATTACCGCGCCGACGCCAAGCGGGTGTATTACTTGTCGCTGGAATTCCTGATCGGCCGCACGCTGACCAACAGCCTAATGAACCTGGATATTTACGAGGAGACACGCGAGGCGCTGGATGAAATCGAAGTCGATTTCGACGCTATCCGCGACGTCGAACCCGACGCGGCGCTCGGCAACGGCGGACTGGGACGCTTGGCGGCCTGCTTTCTCGACTCCATGGCAACGATGCGCCTGCCCGGTTACGGTTACGGCATCCGCTACGATTACGGCATGTTCCACCAGCGCATCGAAAACGGCTATCAGGTCGAGCATCCCGATAACTGGCTGCGCTATAGTAGCCCCTGGGAATTTCCCCGCCCCGAAGTCCTGTATCCGGTGAAGTTCCACGGCGAGGTGACGCAATACACCGACGAGCGGGGTATGCTGCGCAGCCATTGGATCGACACCGAGGACATCATGGCCATGGCCTACGACATGCCGGTTCCCGGCTACGGCACCAATACCGTGAACAATTTGCGCCTCTGGTCCGCCAAGGCGTCGCGGGATTTCGACCTGGGTTATTTCAACGAAGGCAACTACATCAAGGCGGTAGAGGACAAGAACGAATCCGAAAACCTGTCCAAGGTTCTGTACCCCGACGACAGCACGGAAATGGGCCGGGAATTGCGCCTGAAGCAGCAGTACTTCTTCGTCAGCGGATCGCTGCAAGACATCCTTTACCGCTTTACCAAGCATCACGACAGCCTGCTCAACTTGGCCGATAAAGTTGCCATCCAGCTCAACGATACCCACCCGGCCATCGCCATTCCCGAACTGATGCGCCTGTTGATGGACATTCACAACTTAAGCTGGGACGATGCCTGGAAGATCGCCGTCAATACCTTTTCCTACACCAATCACACGCTCATGCCCGAAGCCCTGGAAACCTGGCCGGTCGAGCTGTTTGAAACGATGCTGCCGCGCCATTTGCAAATCATTTACGAAATCAACCAGCGCTTCCTGAAAGACGTCATACACCATTTCCCCGGCGACAACGACCGGCTGCGCCGCATGTCCATCATCGACGAAACCCGCGGACGGCGCATCCGCATGGCCCACCTGGCCATAGTCGGCAGCCATAAAGTCAACGGCGTCGCCCAACTGCATTCCGACCTGATGAAGCGCGATATTTTCCGCGACTTCGACCAACTTTACCCTGGCAAGCTGATCAACGTGACCAACGGTATTACGCCGCGCCGCTGGCTCAACCATGCCAACCGCGGCCTGGCCATGCTGATTTCCAAACACCTGGGGCGCAAGTGGATACGCGACCTGTCCTACCTGGAGCAACTGCAACCGCTAGCCGACGACGACGCATTCCGCACAGAATTTTGCGGCATCAAGCAGAAAAACAAGGAGCACTTGGCGCGCTACATCCACACCCACCTCAACTTGGAAGTCGACCCCTCTTCGCTCTTCGACGTCCAGGTGAAACGCATCCACGAATACAAGCGGCAACTGCTCAACGTGCTGCACGTGATCACGCGCTATAACCGTATCCGCAACAACCCGCAGGCCGACTGGGTGCCGCGCACCGTGATTTTTAGCGGCAAGGCCGCTCCCGGCTACGCGATGGCCAAACTGATCATCAAACTCATCAACGATGTCGCCGACATCATCAATAACGACCCCTTGGTCGGAAACAAACTCAAGCTGGCTTTCATTCCCAACTACGACGTGTCCACCGCAGGCGTCATCATTCCAGCGGCCGACCTGTCGCAGCAAATCTCCACGGCGGGCACCGAAGCGTCCGGCACCGGCAATATGAAACTGTCGCTCAACGGCGCCCTGACCATCGGCACCCTGGACGGCGCCAATATCGAAATCCGCGACCGGGTCGGCGCCGACAACTTCTTCATTTTCGGCCTGACCACGGAAGAAGCCGCCCAACTTCGGGCCAGCGGCTATAATCCGTGGGATTACTATCACGGCAACAGCGAGCTGAAACAAACCCTGGACATGATCGGCAACGGCTTCTTCTCATTCGACGAACCCAAGCGCTTTCAGCCGATAGTCGATGCGCTTACCCGGCATGGCGACAAATACTTGCTGCTGGCCGACTACGCTTCCTATATCGCCAAGCAAGACGATGTGGATGCCCTCTACCACCATCCCGACGAATGGGTGCGCAAAGCCATCCTCAACGTGGCCAACATGGGATTCTTCTCCAGCGACCGGACGATCCAGGAATATGCAACGAATATTTGGGGCGTGACTCCGGTCGCCCACGAATAAGGCGGCCGCGAAATACGGGATTGACTTTCATAGCGAATTTACCTAGAATCCCCGGTTCGCGAAAAACTATCGTATGGAGTTCCCTATGTATGCGGTCATAAAAACCGGCGGCAAGCAGTATCGCGTTGTCCCCGGCGAAAAACTTAAAATAGAACAGATACCGGCAGACATCGGAAGTGAAATCGTACTGGATCAAGTACTGATGGTCACGGAAGGTGAAGCGGTTAAGGTCGGAGCCCCCCTCGTGGCGGGCGCCACGGTGACAGCCACTGTGCTCAACCA
>JAIOJO010000359.1 GCA_019911985.1 Sulfuricellaceae bacterium
GCACCCCCTGCCACACCTGGCCTTTGCTGATCTTGGCCCACATGCGCTGGTAGAGTTCCGCCGGATGCTCGCCGGATTTCACCAGGCGGTGGTTTTTGCCGATCAGCTCCTCGCGGCTGTAGCCGCTGCTTTCGCAGAAGTGGTCGTTGGCATAGATAATCGCGCCGCTGGCGTCGGTCATGCTCACCGTGGCATGCTTGTCCAAGGCGTACTTCAACTGTTCCAGCTCGCGCAGGGTTTGCCGGACTTCCGCCGCCCCGTGGCGCAACTGCCGCGCCCGCTTGATCCGCGCCTTGACGGCGGCCACCAGGTAACGCGCCGTGATCGGCTTGCCGAGAATATCGTCGCCGCCCAGGTTCATGGCGGCCAGGCGCACCATGGACTCAGGCTCGTCCGTCAAAAATACGATGGGAATGGAATCGTACTCCTCCTGCTGGCGGATCACCGCCGCCAGTTCCAAGCCGTTGCACTGCGGCAAATGGACATCCAGCAGCACCAAGTCCGGGGCAAACCGGCGCACGGACGCCAAGGCCTTGAACGGGTCCGCCAAGGTTTCCACATCCATCCCCGCCGCCTCCAGGCAGGCGCGGTAATCCGCCGACAGTTCCGCGTCGTTTTCGACGATCAGCACCCGATAAGGGTCGTCGGCATGCCGGTCGGCGATTTCGTCGAGCTGGCGCAATAGCGTCCCGATATCGGAGGATTTGTCGAGGTAGTGGCTGGCCCCGGCACGAACCGCTTCCAGCCTTGCCTCGAAATCGCCGCGCTTGCCGGAGAATACGACGGGAATAGGCGGCCCGTCGTCGAGCTTGAGGCCGGGGGCGATTTGCCCTCTTTGCAAGAGCTCTTGCGCCAAAACCGCGTCCAGCACGATCGCGGTGGGGCGTGAACGCGCCAAGGCGCGGACCAGTTCCACTCCGCTGGCGAAAACCTCCACGGCATAGCCGTGCTCTCCGGCGCGCCGGGCAAACCGCTCGGCGTAAGGCGCGTCGTCATCGAGCAAAAACAGGGATTTTTCATCCCCGGAGGGCCTCGGCGCCGGACTATCCGTTGCCGCCGGGGCGTCCGCCTGCCCCGATGCGCCCAAGACGGCGAGACAGGAGTCGACCCGCGCCCGCCTTCCGGCAGACAGGCGCCCGGAGGGACCCAGCGCACTGCGCAAGGCTTCTTCGAGTTGGGCAGCGGCCGTGCCGGTTTCCGGGCATGAGCAGGCCCCCAGCAACTCGCGCACCCCGCGCAGCAGATCGCCGCAGGAAGCCGAATCCGCCTGGCAATCCAGCCAAGCCTGTTCGATTTGACGCATCCGCTGCGGAAAATTCTCGATAGGGCGGCCAGGCAAGCGGGCACGATTTTTCAGTTGCGCTGGTTTATCCACGCGGCACGAGCCTTCCGGGACATTGAAGCGGCCGCGTCGCGCCGGGCCGAAGAGGCTCGCGCGCCGATCCGGCCAAGGCCGGTGCCTGGCCGCAGCCGGAAACTTGCATCCTCATTAGCAATGACATCGCTACCCTTGAATTAAGG
>JAIOJO010000360.1 GCA_019911985.1 Sulfuricellaceae bacterium
CGAGCGTTCCCGCCGCTACCTCGCGCATCTGCTCTGGCAGTTCGACGGCGCGCCGTCACGGGAAGTGCGGCGGCGCGTCATCGATAGTTATGCGGCCGAGGGCCGCATGCGAGAGGTTTACCTGGCCATGCTGCGCTACCGGCAGGACTACTCGCCCTTGCCGCAAGACGAAGCGGAGTCCTTTGCCCGCACCTTGGCGTTCGGCGGTTACGGGACGGACGCTCTAGGCTGGCTAGGCGCCGTCGGCGACGACGACCCGACAAAAATTCTATTGAAGATGAAAAGCGGAGCGCTGACGGCCACGGCCGCTATCGCCGCCGCACAGGTCGCCCTGCAGGGCGGGACGCACCCGGTGGGCAAGAAGCCGGCGGTAGCGGCCGCCAATCCGGCAGACGTCGCCGGCTGGTGGACGATTATCCGGCTGGCGGCCCAAGCCACCGGCAACGACGCCTTGCAATTGGAAGCCCAGGAGCAGTTGCTGGAGCACCGGGAGGGCGCCTCGCCTTGGCCTCCGCTATCGGCGGAAAACCTGTGGTCGGCTTATTTCGGCCTGGCCCAGCCGGTGGCTAACCGTTTCAATTTACTCCAGGGAGACGATGCCGCCTGGCTGCTCTTGGCGACGGGCGAGGTTAGCCTGGCGCCGTTCGAGCGCCGCGCGCTGCTGGCATTCCTGTGCGCCAATGCGGCCTCGGCGGAAGTGCGTCACGCCGCTCGAACGCACCTGATCCAGAATTTGAATCGGCACGCCTTGAGACTGGCGGCGCAACGCTTGTTTTGGGATATTCCCGCCGGCGACCCGGCGGCTCTGCCCGCCGCGCGGCGTTATCAAGCCCACGCCAATGCGCTGGAATCTTTGGCGCCTCTGCCCCCGGTACGCCTGAATCAGGATGCCGCGGCGCCGCTGCCGGCTGCGCCTGGAGCCGCACAGTGAAATCGTATTCCGCCAAACTGAAGACACCCTTTGCCGTTTTAGGCGTGGTGACCGGCGGCGAAACCCTGCAGGCCATCGACTTCTTGCCGCGGGATGCTTCCCTTCTGGCACCTCGGGACGCCCTGGCGGAGGAAACCCGCCGGCAATTGCAAGCCTACCTGGCTCAGCCCGGCTTCCGCTTCGATCTTCCGCTGAATCCCCGCGGTACGCCCTACCGGCAGCGGGTCTGGCAGGTTTTGCTGGGCATACCCAGCGGCGCCACCCGCTGTTACGGCGACATCGCCGAGGAATTGGGTTCCGCCGCACTGGCGGTTGGGCAGGCCTGCGGCGCCAACCCCCTTCCGCTGGTGATTCCGTGCCACCGGGTGCTGGCCCGGCATGGGCTGGGCGGCTTCATGCATCGCCGCGACGGCGACGCCTTGGACATCAAGCGCTGGCTGCTCGAGCATGAACGCCAACGACCCAGCGCTGCTTGACGAGTTTTTCGATGCGCTGTGGCTGGAAGACGGTCTGGCGCGCAATACGCTCGACAGTTACCGTAGCGATCTGCGTTTTTTCGCCGAATGGCTGGACGCTACGCACGCCAAAACCCTGCTTGAGGCGGAGCATTTGCACCTCACAGCCTACCTCGCCCACCGCATGGCGGCCGCGCGCACCAAGGCCAGCACCGCCAGCCGCGAACTCTCCAGCCTGAAGCGCTTGTATCGCTACCTGCTGCGGCAAGGCCGGATAAAAATCGACCCGACCCTGAAAATCGGCGCGCCGCGTATGCCTCGCGCGCTTCCCGACAGCCTCTCGGAAGCCGACGTGGACGCTTTGCTGGCCGCCCCGCTGGGCGACGAGGCCCGGCTCTTGCGCGACCGCGCCATGCTGGAAACGCTCTATGCGTCCGGCTTGCGGGTGTCCGAGCTGGTCGGCCTGGAAGTCGGCCAAGTCAGTCTGGAGATGGGCGTGGTGCGCGTGCTCGGCAAAGGCAGCAAGGAGCGGCTAGTGCCGCTGGGGGAAGAGGCGCTGGATCGCTTGGGCGTATATCTGACCCAGGGGCGGCCCGCCTTACTCAAGGGGCGCGGCAGCGATTCCCTGTTCGTGACCGCACGCGGCAGCGCGATGACGCGCCAGGCCTTCTGGTATTTGATCAAGCGCTACGCCGCCCAGGCCGGCATCCGCAAGCACTTGTCGCCGCACACGCTACGCCACGCCTTCGCCACCCACCTGCTCAATCATGGCGCCGACCTGCGCGTGGTGCAAATGCTGCTGGGACACGCCGATATTTCCACCACCCAGATTTACACCCATGTGGCGCGGGAGCGTTTGAAGGCATTGCACGCCAAGCATCATCCCAGGGGGTAAACGTCGGTCCCTGAATGGAATT
This sequence comes from Sulfuricellaceae bacterium, assembly GCA_019911985.1. Classification (GTDB taxonomy): domain Bacteria; phylum Pseudomonadota; class Gammaproteobacteria; order Burkholderiales; family UBA9220; genus JAIOJO01. The sequence goes on from JAIOJO010000360.1 coordinate 2,304, forward strand.
TTCGAAGATTGCTTGCCAAATAAGTGCTTGAAAATTATTCGAGGGCGGCTTACCTTGCATTTTAAAAAAATAAAATGATGTGTGAGTCTTTTGATCATGGGAGGTCAAATGGGACGCAAACGCCGCCTTTTCGGGTTCCTGTTGCTATCGTTTTCGCTGTTTCTCGCCGCTCCGGCCGCCTCTGCCGGCACAAGCCCGAATTCCTGCATCTGGTACGCTGACGACGGCGGTATTCGCCAACTCCAGACCGCCAGCACCAACCAGACTCCCCTTGGCATTTCCTTGAAGGAAGTCCGCGCCTTGGCGATGAACGCCAAGGATTGCGGCGTTTGGGTTACCTTCCAAAAGCAACTGCTCCACTTCGACGGAAGCGGTGCGCCATTGCTGCAACTCAAATTGTCCACCCTGGATAAACACCTGGAGGAGCCTAGCCAATTGGCCGTCAACGCCTTTGACGACAGCCTTTGGCTCAGCGACGAGAAGCATATCTTCCACGCGACCGCCCAGGGAGCCCTTGTCAACGCTTGGCAAAGCGACGGGGAAATCAAGCAATTCGATATTGCGCTGGACGAAACGGTCTGGGTGCTGGGCGAGAAGCGCCTCACGCACTACGATGCCCAAGGCGCCTTGCTCGCTACCCTGGACTGGCAGGGAATGCACGAGTTCGAGCCGAAATTTCTGCGCGTCGATAGCCTGGGCAACGTGCTTTGGCTTGCCGGCGAAAAAACCTTGCTTCAATTCGATTTGAATGGTATCGGCAAAACGGAGCCGGCTAAACCGCTGCACACCCTGTCCACGCCCAACAAAATAAGCGCGCTGACGCTAGACCCGTTCAGCGGCCAGATATGGACGGCCGACAAGGATCAACTGACCGCTTACGGTCGCGACGGGACGAAAGTGACCACCGTGGCTTTGAAGCCGTTGGGGATACGCAATCCCGAAAAACTGGCGTTCGACCCCATCAGCCATTCCCTTTGGCTCGGCAGCGAAAAGGCCTTGAGCGCATTTTCGGATAACGGCGGCTATGTCGCGAGTTGGCTGGCAAGCGAGGCCATGGCCGTGCCGGAGTTTGCCGTCTTGCCCACCCTGGAGCCGATAAGCCCCTTGCCCGGCGCCTTGACCAACAACCCGGTGCCGTCCCTGGTATTTGCTTACGACGCTTCCTGCAATTCACTTCCCTGCCGTTTCGACAAGAGCGTTTTCAGCACCTACAATCTGGCGGCCATGCTGAACAAGCAGGCCATCGGCCCGTTTGCTTTCGATAGCGCTACCGGGCAGGCAAGCTATACGCCGGCAAACCGGCTACCGGAGGGCCTGAACACGCTGAGCGCGCAAGTGACGGATCGCTTCGGCCATAGCTCGGAAACCGTGAACAGCGGCTTCACCATCGACACCATCCCGCCCAAGTTCCTAGCGATTTCGCCAGCGGACGGCAGCGTTTTCACGACGCCGCAAGTGACCATCCAAGGCAGGGTTGACGACCCGCTAGCTACGGTGATGCTGGTCAACAGCGCGAACTGGAACGCGGCGGGGAGCAACCCGGCCACCCAGAATTTCAATTGGTCGGTCGTCCTGAAACCCGGCCTGAACACTTTGCTTCTCAACGCTGTCGATAGGGCCGGCAACGCCGCCGTCGCCACCCTGCATCTCACCTACAACCCGGTAAGCGTCGCTCTGGCTTCATCCATCCCCGGAGCGGCTATCGACGGTAGCGCTATGGTGGTGCAGGGAACGTGGCAAGGCCCGCCCAATACCGGGATCACCGTCAACGGCGTTGTCGCCGCGAGCGACGGCAATCAGTTCTACGCCAACGTGCCCTTGCAGCCCGGAACCAATACCCTGACGGTTACCGCCACCACCCCGGATGGCGCGGTTGTTACGCAAACGGCAACGGTCACCAGCAGCGGGCCTTCCCCGATAGAAGTAACGGCCAGCCCGGAGCAGGGTATCGCCCCGCTTGCGGTTTCCTTCCTCGTTGGCAACCACACCGCCAATGGGATACAGAGAATAGACGTCGACTTCGACGGCAATGGCACGGTTGATTTCAGTACCACCGACCCCGCGGCCCCGATTTCATTTACCTATACCAAGCCCGGAATTTATCAAGCCCAGGTGACGGTGACGGATAGCTTGGGCATTCATTCCCAGACCGTGCTGGTATCCGTCTTGGATGCGGCCAAAATGGATCAGATGTTCAAAGCCATGTGGGATGGCCTGAACGGGGCGTTGATCGCCAAGGATAAGACCAAAGCGCTCCAATATCTCAACTCCCAAGCACAGGATAAATATGGGCCGGTATTCGACGCGCTGCTGCCAATCATGCCCCAGATTGTTTCCTCTTACTCGCCGCCACAGAGTGTATCCATCTCGTCAGAAATCGGGGAATACGCCATAAATCGGACGATAGACGGGCAGAATCGAATCTTCCTGATGTACTTCATGCGGGATGTTGATGGAGTCTGGCGATTGGATTCGATGTGAGGGAGGGGTGAAATGGCAAGGGTCTTTTCAAAATTTCGATACCTAGCGTTCGTTGCATTAGCTATGTCCTTGCAGGCATGTGCAAAGGATTACTCGGCCGGGCCGATCGAAGCTTGGGTGGTGGATGCGGAAACGGGCCAGCCCTTGGAGGGCGTGATCGTCACGGCGAATTGGCAATTGGAAATCGGGACACCGGGAGGCAATGTGCCTGCTGGGCAAATGATGGTGATGGAAACTGTAACGGATAAGAACGGGCGATTATATTTTCCGGGGTGGGGGCCGAAACCTATTCCCGGCAGGCCAAAGTCTAAATCGTCGAGAGAAAACACTTTGCTGGATTACCTGCTCAGCAGCGAGCCGCATCTTGTCAACCGGGACCCGCAATTGCTGCTATTCAAAAGCGTCTATAAGTACGTCGGCCTGGAAAACAAGTTCACTATTGACTACAACAAAGGCCCGCTGCGGAGTTCGGACTGGAACGGCAAGACGATCAAGATGGAGAGGTTCAACGGAACCTTGGAGGAATACTATTCGAAGAGCCTTATGTTCTTGAAAGGTGACTTAGGGTTTGCATACAACGGACAAGACTGCGAGTGGCAGAGTGTTCCGCGCATGGTGGCGGCACTGCTAAAGGAAGAGCGGCGTTTTCAGGAAAACAATATCGCGCATGGTTTGCCACCTATTATTACCCTGCCAAACCAACAAAAATGTGGGTCTGCGCAGAAATTTCTCAAGGACTACCTGAAATGAAAAAACTGCCGCTGATCGTTTTTGCACTGCTCGGATTGATTGCCGGTATGGGAGAGACCCTAGGTTATGAGGTTAAAACCCATGAAGACTTGTCCGAGAACGCCGCAACTATTTCTGTGCTTGGACAGGGGGATGTTCTGACCGACTTGGGATTGCAGCCATTCAACGCCAATCAGATATTTCCTGGTTCCGATAACAGTACACGCATAATTAAAGACCTTTTCCGCTTTGGCGCCAGCTTCGAAGACAACGCGTCTTTAGCCTGCCCGCGCAACCATTTCTACAATCCGCTGAACGGCCAGCCGTTGACCGTCAAGGGAATCTCACTTGGCAATGCTTCGCCGGATTGGGCGCTGGAGGATGCCACGAATATTGGCGGCCAGGATTTTTCCTTGAAGGATGCGCGCGAATATTTATATAAAGCCCTGACGTTGTCGGCGTCCGCCGACAGGGAGAAAAATTTCGGTCTGACCTTCCAGACCCTCGGCATGGTGATCCACCATATCCAGGACATGGCCCAGCCCCAGCACGTCCGAAATGATCCGCATATGGACCGATTGTCCTTGGGTGGGCTAAATCCTCTTTATAGCCCCAGCGTGTACGAGAGATTTACCGATCTGCCGGTTGTGCGGGGCGGCCTGCCTTTCACCGGCTACGCTCCTGTCTATTCCACCGCCGACTCCGCCACATTCAACAATCCCCGCAATTTCTGGACAAAGACCACCGGCGTGGGGCTGGCGCAGTTCACCAACGCGAATTTCGTGAGCGCCGGCACCAATTTCGACAATCCCGGCATGTTCAATTTTCCGCTGTTCGATACCTCGCTAATCGCGGGATTCAATAAAGAGGAAACATGAGCCCTTTATTCAAATTTCGCTATGTGCTGTTCACGATGCTGCTACTGCCCTTACAGTCCTGCGCCGTACCTTTTTGGTATTCGGCTGAACCAATCGAAGGATGGGTGGCCGATGCCGAAACCAACCAGCCGATCGAGGGCGTCATCGTGACCGCCAACTGGCAACTCAAGGGCGGGCTGGAAGGCGGCAACCCGGTAGGTCAGATGATGGTGATGGAAACGGTGACGGACAAGATCGGGCATTATTACTTTCCAGGATGGGGGCCAAAACTGCGGCCCTGGAACGGGAAGTTGAAGGACGAAAGCCCTCAAATCCTCATGTTCAAGAGTGGTTATTCGTTTGCGGGGCTGGAAAACAAACTGACTATGGAGGTCTTGCGTGGCGAGCTGGAGAACCCGCTCCGGTCGGATTGGACTGGTGAGACGATCAAGATGGGGAAGTTTAGGGGGACGCAGAAAGAGTACAAAGAACTGTTTGAAGATTTCAACCACACGCTTGAACGCATAGCAACAGATCAACCGACGGATTGCCATTGGAAAAATCTTCAGAAGACCATACGTGCGATGAATCAAGAAAGGAACCGGTTGGTGACGCTCGGCACCAATCCTAATACGCTGTCGTCAATAGATAACGAACTCTTAATGAATGATAAGTTTTATACAGAAAAAGGCGGTTGTGGTTCGCCCAAAAAATTCTTCGGAGAATTCAAACAATGAAACGTTACATCTCATTCCTTCTTGTTGGGAGTGCACTTCTTTTTGCCCTTGAAGGTGTGGCGTATGAAGTGGATACGCATGAGAAGTTATCAGAAACAGCGGCTAAGAACTCGATCCTTAGCTCTGATACGGATGTATTGAAGAATTTGGGTCTCCTTCCGTCAATCGAAGATAACAATAATCTGTTTCCGAATTCGGAAGGAAAGCCAAGGAATATCCTGAATCTCATCAAAGACGGTGCCAACTTCGAAGACAACCTCAGCCTGTATCGCCCGATCAACCATTTCTTCAACCCGCTGAACTGGACAGGGTTGACGTATGCCGGGCTGCCTTTGCCAAATTGGCCTTCCCTGGTTTGGGCGCTGGAAAATAACGGCCAGATCGATGGCGTGCTGGGCGTGGGTAAGCAGGAATTCTCCAATCGGGATGCTCGGGAGTATTTTTTCAAGGCGCTGACGCTGCCCGACAAGCAGGAGCGCGAAAAGAACTTCGGCTTGACATTCCAGACGCTGGGACACGTTATCCATCATATCCAGGACATGGCGCAACCGCAGCACGTACGGAACGATGCGCATCTGGATTTGCCGGGCGAGCTGCCGGGCATTGAAAATCCAAGCTTATACGAACGTTACACAGACAGGCCGGATGTGCGGGGCCGCCTGCCTTTCACCGGCTACGCCCCAGTCTATTCCGCTGCAGACCCCACCACATTCAACTACCTCCCCAATTTCTGGACGAAGATCACAGGCGCGGGACTTGCCCAGTTCACCAACGCGAATTTTGTAAGCGCCGGCACCAATTTCGACAATCCCGGCATGTTCAATTTTCCGCTGTTCGACCCCGCCCTGCGGACAGACATGGACATCCAGCAATTATGCGCCAACGCCAACCCGCCTTGCCCCAACCCGAACCTCACCGGCGCCATGACGTTCTTCGGCAATTGGGTGGAAGAAAGAATATGAACATTCTGTTCAAGTTCCGATATGTGCTGTTCTTGGCGCTGCTGTTCCCGTTACAGTCCTGCGCAAAAACATATTCCGCCGAACCGATAGAGGCGTGGGTGGTGGATGCGGAAACGGGCCAGCCCTTGGAGGGCGTGATCGTCACGGCGAATTGGCAATTGGAAATCGGGACACCGGGAGGCAATGTGCCTGCTGGGCAAATGATGGTGATGGAAACTGTAACGGACAAGAACGGGCGATTATATTTTCCGGGGTGGGGGCCGAAACCTATTCCCGGCAGGCCAAAGCTGAAATCGACAGAAAACCCTATGCTGACTTACCTTCTCACCAGCGAGCCGCATCTAGTCTATAGAGATCCGCAACTGCTGTTATTCAAAAGCGGCTATAAGTCCGTCGGCTTGGTAAATAAGCTCATTAGCGACTACAACAAAGGTTCGCTACGCCGCTCGGACTGGAACGGCAAGACGATCAAGATGGAGAGGTTCAAGGGGACGCTTGATGAATACTACTCGAAGGACCTCATGTTCTTAAATGGGGATTTGGGGTTTGCATACGACGGAAAAGACTGTGAGTGGCAGAGGGTTCCGCATATGGTAGCAGCGCTGCTTAAGCAAGAACATCGCCTCAGAGAAAACAATATCGCGCATGGTTTAGCGACTATTGACGGCCTCCCGACCCAACAAAAATGCGGGTCTGCGCAAGAATTCCTCAAGGACTACCTGAAATGAAAAAACTGCCTTTGTTTGCCTTAGCATTTCTAGGCTTCCTTGCTAACACGGGAATTGTGATGGGTTATGAAGTTGATACCCATGAAGACTTGTCCGAGAACGCCGCAACTATTTCTGTGCTTGGCCAGGGTGATGTTCTAACCGACCTCGGATTACAGCCGTTCAGCACTAATCAGACATTTCCCGGCTCCGATAACACGACACGTACAATTAATAAGCTTTTCCGTTTTGGCGCCAACTTCGAAGACAACGCATCTTTATCCCGCCCGCGCAACCATTTCTACAATCCGCTGAACGGTCAGTCATTGACCGTCAAAGGAATCGCACTTGGCAATGCTTCGCCAGACTGGGCACTAGAGGATGGCGGGAATATTGGCGGTCAGGATTTTTCCTTGAAGGATGCGCGCGAATATTTATATAAAGCCCTGACGTTGTCGGCGTCCGCCGACAGGGAGAAAAATTTCGGTCTGACCTTCCAGACCCTCGGCATGGTGATCCACCACATCCAGGACATGGCTCAGCCGCAGCATGTCCGAAACGATCCGCACATGGACAGACTGTCGTTATGGGGGCTCAATCCGCTCTTCAACCCAAGCTTGTATGAGCAATATACTAACCGCAGGGATGTGCGAGGCAGCCTGCCTTTCACCGGCTATGCTCCTGTCTATTCCACCGCCGACCCCGCCACTTTCAACAATCCCCGCAATTTCTGGACAAAGACCACCGGCGTGGGGCTGGCGCAGTTTACCAACGCGAATTTTGTGAGCGCCGGCACCAATTTCGACAATCCCGGCATGTTCAATTTTCCGCTGTTCGATCCCGCCCTGCGGACGGACATGGACATCCAGCAATTATGCGCCAACGCCAACCCGCCGTGCCCCAACCCGAACCTCACCGGCACCATGGCGTTCTTCGGCAATTGGGTGGAAGACCGTTATACCGGTCAAAGGACGCTGAACCCGATGGCGAGCACGCTCTCGATTTTCGATGCCGATCTTGAGAAAGTGCAATCGAAAAAGCTGTTTACGCTCAACCGCTTTAATTTCGGGGTCGCGCACGGTTTTCTTATCCCTCGTGCCGTGGGCTATTCCGCCGGGCTAATCAATTATTTTTTCCGTGGAAAAATCGATTTTGTGCCTGACCCCAACAATGCGGGCAACTACATCATCAAAAATCTCGGGCCTGAAACAATGTCTGGCGACTTTACTCTTTACTATGACGCAGTGGATGGGAAACGCTACCCGGTGGCAGGTGACGCTCCTACCAAAACCTGGACTGGCCGCGTTATTACGGCAAGCAATCCAGCCGATCCCGTGAGCGGTTATCTCGGCAATCTCACCTTTACGCCGCCTACCGATCCGGCACCGAAAACTTCCGGTGAATACATGTTGGTGTTCAGTGGTGATATGGGGGAAGAGAAGGCGATGCCGGGCGTGGACGCTGGGGCTGTGGCGGCAAAGGTAGTAGTGGTCATGTCGGGGAAGTTGTTAATTACTCATATGCGAAATGAAAATTTTTTCTATGATGTTTACCAAAGTGTTGATGGCGGGCGAAGCTGGGCAGTAGTGGGCGGATTCTCGGATGCCAATACTGTCAACAATCATGGAATGGGGCGGATTAACGCGCTGTACAATCAGGTGGTGCTGGGTGCCAATAACATCAGCAAGGATGGTGGCGCGACATGGCAAAGCGCGCCGAGTCTATCACTTGAGGAGGTCATACTGCGGAGTAACGCCACCTATATTGGTAACGGTAAGTCCATCAGTAACACGGCGGGCAATGATGGATTCGGCCCAACACGAACTTTTTATTCTACCGATGACGGATTGACTTGGGTACCGGGGGCAATTGCTCTCGATTTAATAGGTAAACCGGTTAATATGGGGCAGGGCCGGTTGTTCGCCATAGGGGCATATATTGTCGGCACGCAGCCCTGCTATTGGTACCCCAATTGTGTGTCGAAAACATATAAATCAGGATTGTACCGTTCTGATAATGCGGGTGTGACATGGAGTAAAGCTCATGATTTCAATCAACCCTTTGAAGCCGGGTACCTCACTTACCTGGGCAAACGTAAACTTGTTAACGGCGTGCTATTGCCCGACAAGAAGGGGTCCGATGTGTTATTTATTATTGATTGGACTGGTAACCGGTATGATTTTCGGCGGTCTGTTGATGAGGGGCTAACTTGGGAAACTGTTGGTTTTCCGTCTGAAATGGCTTACGGTGCTCCTCTGTATTACGCGCCGTGGTATATCGTTTATGCCGGAAACCGGACGATCTACGCCTACTTTCATAACAGCGTTGGATACAATTTCCACTTCGTATATGTTTCCACGGACGATGGCAATACTTGGAGGCAAGCAGGGGATCTGCCGCCCGGAACCGGTAATACCGGTTTGTGGGACTTCGTGTTTGTTGGTGACAACGGCGCGGTGCCCGGATTGCAATAACGAATTGAGGGAGTGATGATGAAGAAAATGATTGCACTGTTGCTATGGTTATTTAGCGTTTCAGCATTTGCTGCGGGGACAGTTACGCTCAACAATGCAAAAGGGGGAGGCGTGTCGATTTTATCCGAATTGACGAGCTTACGGTTTCCCGACCCGTCTCCTCGCAATCAGCTTTGCGTATCTATCAACGGAGCACGGGCGGAAGTGCTGGAACAGATCGCAGGGGTGGATAACGGGATTGCGTGGCTGAAGGTCAGAGTGATTTCGGGCAACTGCGCGGGTACGTCAGGCTGGATCAGCCTGGGAAATGCCAAACTGGAGTGAGTTTAGTAAGATTTTAAAGAAAATGATGTTAAAAACAAATAAATATTTCCAGTTTTGTGGCAAATTAAACGAGCATGCCGAATGGGCTGTTTCTGGCTTTGGAACCGAAATTCAAGTATATAATTAAACGAAAGCATGTTAGAGGATTCGGATGATGGCGAAAGTCTTGGTTCCCCTGGCGCAAGGCTGCGAGGAACTGGAAGCGGTGACGATCATCGACCTGCTGCGCCGCGCCGGGATCGAGGTGGTGGCGGCAGGCTTGGACGGCCAAGCGGTGAAAGCTAGCCGCGGCGTGGTGCTGGTGCCGGATTGCAGTTTCGACGAGGCCTTGCGGCAGGATTACGACATGGTGGTGCTGCCGGGTGGGATGCCGGGCATGACCCATCTGAAAAGCGATCCCCGCATCCTGATGCTACTCCGGGCGATGGCGGGCGAGGGGAAATATACCGCGGCGATTTGCGCGGCTCCGGCGGTGCTGGCGGAAGCCGGTTTGCTCGAAGGGAAAAGCGCCACCTGCTTCCCCGGCTTCCTCGACGGACGGGCCGGGGTAAAGCTGGACGGCGCGGACGTGGTGATCGACGGCAAGGTGATGACTTCGCGCGGGCCGGGCACGGCGATGGATTTCGCCTTGCAACTGATCGAGACCCTGGCCGGGAAGGCCAAGCGGGACGAGGTGGAGGCCGGGCTGCAGCGTCCGGCGGGGCATATTTCGGCGGCTTTGGTGAGCGGCCGATAGGCTGCTTTTGCCTTGCCGTAGTTTGGACTTGATCCGACATGGCTCACCCAGCCGGGTGTTGATGTTTTTTAAGACAAGCGCTTAAACCGCAACGCGCAGTTGCTGATCGTCATGCTGCCCTGCACGGCATTCGGCTTGCCATAAATCATAGTTAGCCTGCATGTAAAGCCAAGATTCCGCCGAGCCGCCTAAAACACGCGCAAGCTTGATCGCCATGTCCGCAGAAATTCCGGTATGCGAGTTGAGTATGCGGGAAAGAGCGGCGCGAGTGACGCCCAATTGCTTGGACAAGCTTGTCACCGTGGCGCCTTCTACCATCGCCCCCTCTTTGAGAACTTCCCCAGGATGCGGGGGGTTGAACATACG
>JAIOJO010000361.1 GCA_019911985.1 Sulfuricellaceae bacterium
ATATGAACAGGGACAGTTCCACACCCTTGCGAGAGGCGACAGGCACCAGCGAATTGCACAGGCCTTCGACCAGGTCGGCCACGGAAACCGGCACCCGCTCGAGCTCCATCCGTCCAGCTTCGATTTTGGAAAAGTCCAGGATGTCGTCGATGATGCCCAGCAGGGTATTGGCGGACTCCCTTACCGTCTTGACCAGGTCGGCCTGGTGTTCCGACAGCCTGCTTTGCGCCAGCACGTCCACCATGCCGACGACACCGTTCATCGGGGTACGGATTTCGTGGCTCATGGTGGACAGGAAGGCCGACTTGGCCCGGTTGGCGTCGTCGGCCTCGCGCCGGGCACGCTCCAGATCGGCGGTGCGTGCCGCCACTTTGCTTTCCAACTCGTCGTTGAGTTGACGCAGCGACTCCTCTGCCAATTTGCGCTCGGTGATGTCCTTGATCACGCCGTCGTAGGACAGGAGTCTCCCGGAGGCATCCCTGAACAGGATGGTCGTATCGCGTATCCAGCGAGTTTCTCCGTTTTTTCGGGTGATACGGTGTTCAATGGGCGAGGCATCATCCCCTGCCAGAATCTGGTTCACGTGTTTCATGACCAATTCCCGATCCTCCGGCACGACCATCTGAATCCAGAGATGGGGGTTGGCGGCATATTCTTCCACCGTATACCCTGTCACCGTTACACAGGCCGGACTTTGCGTGGTCTCCACGGCGCGACCGTTTTCGATGCGAACCGTATACTGATAATCCGTGAGCCCCTCGGTGATGCGCCTGTAGCGTGCTTCGTTTTCCCGCAACTCCGTCTCCATCCGTTTGCTCTCAGTGATGTCGCTGATGGTGACTAACGCCATCAACGGCTGACCGCCTGCATCGCGGACAAGCGTGCCGCCGTAATTGTATACCCGCCGCCAGCCCGCCTGGATGTGCCGGATACGCACCTCCAGGTCGCGCAGGCTCTCGCCGCGCAGAATGCGGGCCAGCGGCCATAGCTCCACGGGCCATACCGTGCCGTCCATGGCCGAGAGTTCAAACGTGTCGGCGAACTTGTTCAGGTATTGGCGGCATTCGTCCAGCGTGGTAAACCCGTGCAAATCCAGCGCGGCACGGTTGAAATGCAGCAACCGGCCGTCGAGATCGGAAACGGCGATGCCCTCGGTGAGATTCTCGACAATCGTCTGAAGCCGGGTTTCGCTGTTGCGCAGCAATACCTCCGCCTGCTTGCGCTCGGTGATGTCGCGGAGAATACCGATGGCCTGCCAGCGCCCCGATATCTCTACCGCGCTGAGAGACAGCTCAATCGGAAACTCGTTGCCGTTTTTGTGCAGCGCCACGAGTTCCAGCGTTTGGCCGACGACAGGTCCTTCACCGCTGAGCTGAAAGTGGGCAAATCCTTTGCGGTGCGCTTTGAGATATCTTGCCGGGGCGAGCAGCGGGTGCAGGTGCTTGCCCAATGCTTCGTGCGCCGGGTAGCCAAAAATCTTTTCTGCCGCACCGTTCCAGAACGAAATGCTCCCGTCATTGTCGATCATGATGATCGCATCCTGTGCCGATGCGCTCATGACGCGGAATTTTTCTTCGCTCTCCAGCAGGGCTTTTTCCATGCGCTTGCGCTCGGTGATATTCTCCTTGATACCCAGATAGTGGGTTGCGCGCCCGTCGGCATCGCGCACCGGGGAAATCAGGATGGATTCGATATATTCGCTGCCGTCCTTGCGCCGGTTGATGAATTCGCCCTTCCACACTTCGCCGCGCGTCAGGTGTGCCCACATATCATCGTAGGTTTCACGGGAGTTCTTGCCGGAATGCAGGATACTGGGGTTTCGCCCGATCACCTCGGCGCGGCTGTAGCCGGTCGCTTTGACGAAGGCCTCGTTGACGTATTCGATATTTGCATCGAGGTCGGTGATCACAATCGAGTTGGGGCTTTGCTCCACCGCCAGCGAAAGTTTGCGCAGCTCGTCTTCCGCTTGTTTGCGCCGGACCTCAAGACGATAATTTTTCAGCGCGTAGTTGATGTCTGCGGACATTTCGACCAACAATCTCATCTCATCGTCATCGAACGCATCCGGTTCTGCAGCGTAGAGCACGAACACGCCGACCGGCTTGCCCTCCAACAAGAGGGGAAGCACTACCACTGAACGATAACCACGGCTCAATGCCTCGCTACTCCAGGCTGCCATGCGTTCGTCGCTGGCGATGTCGTTGCAGATCACCGGCTTCGCCTCGGTCAGTGCGTTGGCAATCAGCAGGCAATTCCCGGCGGCATTCTCGCATGCGGTCAAATTGATTTGCGCCAGATAACCGTCGTCGCGGCCCGCTTGGGCGATCGGCGTTACCTGCTGGCTGTCTGCATCGAACTTGCCGATCCATGCGAAAATAAACCCGCCATGTTCCACCGCGATGCGGCAGGCTTCACTGAACAGTTCCCCTTCCTCGCGGACACGCACGATCGTGGTGTTGATGCCGCTGAGCACGCTGTAAATCCGGTTAAGCCGCTTGATCCTGGCTTCGTTTGCCTTGCGCTTGGAGATATCGCGCGTGATGGCCAGCAGGTAAGGTTTGTCGAGCTCGGCGGATGTCACACTGACTTCCACGGGGAACGTCGAGCCATCCTTGCGCCGGTGCATGGTTTCGAACAGCGCGCGCCCCGATTCCCGCAACTGCGCCTCGATTATTTTCTGGGAGTCCGCGCTGAGGGCCGGGCCTATGTCGAAAACGCTCATGGACAGGAGTTCTTCACGGCTGTAGCCCAGAACGCGGCATCCCGTCTCGTTTATGTCTAAAAAACGCAACGTGACAGGGTCGAGCACCTCGATGGCGTCGCTGGATTTATCGAGCAAGGTGCGGAACAGCTTCAGCTTCGCCTCGGCCTGCTTACGTTCGGTGACATCGCGAGCAATCCCCAGCATCTGCGGGCGCCCATCCTTTTGCTCGGGAAGCGGCACCGCATGGCTGCTTAACCAGCGGCGTATCCCTTTCAATCCAACAATCTCAAACTCGAAGGCCGCGTTCTTTCCGTGCAGCACGCTTGCTTCGAAGGCGCGATAGGCTTCACGCTGTGACGGAACCACAAACTCGGCAATCCTGCCTCCCTGAACCGACTCGAGGCTGTCCGCCCCGATCATGGCAAGCCCCGCCGCATTCATCTGCACGAGCCGTCCCTCCGCGTCCACGATCTTCACGCACTCCGGTTCCGCCTCGATGATGGCGCGCAAATGCGCCTCGCTCGCGCGCAATGCGGCAGTCCTCTCCGCGACCAATTGCTCGAGATGTTCGTGCAGCCTGGCGCGCTCCAGCGCCACCGCCAACTGCCGGCCGACGCCGTGCAACACCTTCAATTCCTCTTCGTCGAACAAGCCTTCTTGCGGCCCGACCAGATTCATCAGTCCTACGGCGCGCTCTCCGAGCCATAGCGGCACGGTAGCATGGTAGCGCAGCCCATTCGTGTCGCCCTTGGCCTTGGCGAGCCGTTCGCATTCGATGATATTGCTCACCGCGTCGAACTTGCCGGAGAGTAACTGCTTGCGGCACGCACAGTCGCCGTCCAGCGCGCCGGGAACCGTAAACGCCGGCGGCAGGTTACGTATCGCGACGAGCCGGAAATCGGACTCGCCTTCGCGCATGCAAATCCAGCCGGCCTGCACCCCGGGCAGTTCCAATGCACGCTCCAGCGCCGCTTCCGCCACCTCACGTTCAGTAAGCGCATGATTCAGCCCCTCTGCGATGCGGTATAACCCATTCAGCACATGGTTGGAATGTTCCAATTCCTTTTCGCGCAGTTTGAGCTCATTGTTGATATGAACCGCCTGTTCGTAAGTCGAGATCAACAAATCCAGAATTTGTTGCCGCTCCGAGTTGATAAAGTATTTCTGGCCGCCGAGATTGATTTCCACTCCCACCAGCATCTTCTGTTCCTTGCGCAGTTCCAGGTTCATCAGTAGGTAATTGATGCGCGACAGCAGGTACTTCTCTTCGTAGGGCTTGCGGATGAAATTGTCCGCGCCGCACTCCAGCCCGCGAATCACGTCCTGCGCATCCGAGAGCGTGGTCACCAGGATGACCGGAATATCCTTCAATTTTTCGTCGGATTTGATCGCCTTGCACAGGCCGTAGCCATCCAGCTCCGGCATCAGGATGTCGCTGATGACAAGCGCCGGTTGGCGTAGCGCGAGTTGCGCCAAGGCGATCTTGCCGTTTGCTGCAATGGAGACACTGTATTGGTGTGCTTCAAGCAACTGTTTCAACAGCTCGGCCTGCGTGGCGCTGTCCTCGGCGATGAGGATTTCTATACGTCCGTTGCCGTTCTTCTTTTTCATCTTAAACTCCTCACCACAGAGACACAGAGAGAAACGATAAATCAACCTAAAAAAGCTATTTGAACCGCAAAGGCGCCGACCCTCTCTCCAACTCTCCCCCAAAGGGGGAGAGAGCGATTGCTTTGCGCCTTCGCGTCTTTGCAGTTAATGAACTGCGGTTTATAAGGTTCATATATTCCTCCATCGCGCGCGGCCGTTGTTCGCCAGACTGGTCAGCACGGCGGCAATTTTTTCCGGCGGCAGCACCAGCATCGCCGCATCGAGCCGGATCGCCTCGCCCGGCATGCCGTGGACCACGGAACTTTCCTTGTCCTGGGCAAAGGTGACTGCGCCTTTCTCCTTCAATAGCCGCAACTCTTCCGCGCCGTCGCGCCCCATACCGGTGAGCAGGCCGGCAACGGCATCGCAGCCATAGACCTCGGCGACCGAGCGAAACAGGCAGGATACCGAAGGGCGCAAGCCATTT
>JAIOJO010000033.1 GCA_019911985.1 Sulfuricellaceae bacterium
CATCAATGCTGCGCACCTCCATCACCGCCTCGGCAGCGGCCACCACCTCGACGATGCGCCCGTCTCGTCCCTGCAAGCGGTCGCCGGCTCGCAGCACCGCGCCGCGTTCGAGGAACAAGCCGGCCTCCTCGCCGCTTTCCAGGCGGGTGCGCAAACGGCATTTGCAGCGGAATTCGAAGGGCAGCACCAGGCGTTCGGTGGCTTCGGCGCCCTTAGGCGCTCTTTGTTCGATGACGATCATTTCGGATTCAACCTAAAAATGGCAGTTCACAACCGCAAAGGCGCCAAGGGCAGAATGTAGGTTGGGCTGAGCGGCTTTATCGCGAAGCCCAACAAACCCGATCAACCGTTGGTACCTTCGGGCGACGCTCAAAGCCGGCTTTGATTTGTTGGGCTTCGTGCCTCAGCCCAACCTACATGTCTTTGCGTCTTCGCGCCTTTGCGGTTCATCAGCTTTCAAAACAGAAAATAGCGTTGCGCCAAGGGCAGCACGGCAGCGGGTTCGCACACCAGCAGCTCGCCGTCGGCCCTGACTTGGTAGGTTTCCGTATCGACCTCGATCACCGGGGTCGCGCTGTTGTGCAGCATGTCGCGCTTGCCCACCTGGCGGGTGCCCCTGACTGCCTCCAGCGGCTTGGAAAGCCCCAGCGCGGCCAGCTCGCCCTGCTCCAGCACGGCTTGCGAGACGAAGGTCAGCGAGGTTTGGAGCCCGCCGGCGTAGCTGCCGAACATCGGCCGGTAGTGCACCGGCTGCGGCGTCGGGATGGAGGCATTGGGGTCGCCCATCGCGGCGGCGGCGATCATGCCGCCCTTGAGGATCAAGCTGGGCTTGACGCCGAAAAAGGCGGGCTTCCACAGCACCAGGTCGGCCAGCTTGCCGACTTCCACCGAACCCACCACGTGGCCGATGCCGTGGGTCAGGGCGGGGTTGAGGGTGTATTTCGCGATATAGCGCTTGACCCGGAAATTGTCGTTGCGCGCCGTGTCTTCCTTGAGCGCGCCGCGCTGCGCCTTCATCTTGTGCGCCGCCTGCCAGGTGCGGATGACGACCTCGCCGACCCGGCCCATGGCCTGGGAATCCGAGCTCATCATGGAAAAGGCGCCGAGGTCGTGGAGGATGTCCTCGGCGGCGATGGTTTCGCGGCGGATGCGGCTCTCGGCGAAGGCGATGTCCTCGGCGATGGATGCGTCCAGGTGGTGGCACACCATCAGCATGTCGAGATGCTCGTCTAGGGTGTTCACGGTGTAGGGCATGGTGGGGTTGGTGGAACTAGGCAGCACGTTGGGCAGGGAGACCGCCCGGATGATGTCCGGCGCGTGGCCGCCCCCCGCGCCTTCGGTATGGAAGGTGTGGATGGTACGGCCCTTGAAGGCGTCCAGCGTGGTTTCGACGAAGCCGGATTCGTTCAGCGTATCGGTGTGGATCGCCACCTGCACGTCCATTTCGTCGGCAACGTTGAGGCAGTTGTCGATGGCGGCGGGCGTGGTTCCCCAGTCCTCGTGCAATTTCAGGCCGATGGCGCCGGCCTCGACCTGCTCGCGCAGCGGCGCGGGCCGGCTGGCGTTGCCCTTGCCGAGAAAGCCCAGGTTCATGGCGAAGGCGTCCGCCGCGCGGAGCATGGACTGGATATGCCAAGGCCCCGGCGTGCAGGTGGTGGCGTAGGTGCCGGTGGCCGGGCCGGTGCCGCCGCCCAGCATCGTCGTGATGCCGGACATCAGCGCCTCCTCGATCTGCTGCGGGCAGATGAAATGGATGTGGCTGTCGATGCCGCCGGCGGTGACGATCAGGCCTTCGCCCGCGACGATCTCGGTGCCCGCGCCGATGGGGATGCTCACGCCCGGTTGCACGTCGGGGTTGCCCGCCTTGCCGATGGCGGAAATGCGCCCGCCCTTGATGCCGATGTCGGCCTTGACGATGCCGGCCACGGCATCGACGATCAGCGCGTTGGTGATAACCGTGTCGGCCACTTCGGCCGACACGCGCTGGCTTTTCCCCATGCCGTCGCGGATCACCTTGCCGCCGCCGAACTTCACCTCCTCGCCGTAGACCGTGTAATCCTTTTCCACCTCTATCCACAGCTCGGTGTCGGCCAGGCGCAGGCGGTCGCCGACGGTGGGGCCGAACATCTCGGCATAGGCCAGCCGGGAAATCGTCGCGCTCATCGCAGCGCCCCCTGCACCTTGCCTTGGAAGCCGTAGACGATGCGCTCGCCGGCATAGGCCACCAACTGCACTGTGCGGGTCTGGCCCGGCTCGAAGCGCACCGCCGTTCCCGCCGCGATGTCCAGGCGCATGCCCAGCGCCCGGTCGCGGTCGAAAGCCAGCGCGGCGTTGGTTTCGTAAAAATGGTAGTGCGAACCCACCTGAACCGGCCGGTCGCCGGTATTCGCCACCACCAGCGTCGCCGTGGGACGGCCTGCATTGAGTTCGATGTCGCCGGACTCGATCCGCATTTCGCCTGGAATCATTGCGCTCTCCTAGACTATCGGGTTGTGCACGGTCACCAGCTTGGTGCCGTCGGGAAAGGTGGCTTCCACCTGGATCTCCGGGATCATTTCCGGGACGCCTTCCATCACCTCGCCGCGCTGCAGCAACGTGGCGCCATAACTCATCAGCTCGGCCACCGTCCGGCCGTCGCGCGCGCCCTCCAGGATGCCGGCGGTGATGAAGGCCACCGCCTCCGGGTAGTTGAGCTTGAGGCCGCGCCCCTTGCGGCGCTCGGCCAGCAAGGCGGCGGTGAAGATCAGCAGCTTGTCCTTCTCGCGGGGTGTCAGTTCCATTTTTTCTCCTTCATCAATGCTGTGCATTCAGCGTAGAAGCGACCTCCCGGTCGCGAACCACTGAATTCGCGACCGGGAGGCCGCTCCTACATCACGCGAGCAATGTGCGTGGCTCTTGCTTCAGGTATTCCAAATGCGCGGCGTCTGCACCTCGCGTCCCAGCAGGGCCGGGCGCAACAGGCGCCACAGCGCGGTCAACCAGGCGCGCGCCGCTTCCGACGAATGGCCCAGGTAGCGGGCCAGCAGCACCTCGGGCAAGACGGTGATGCCGTGCCGCGCGCCCGCCTCGGTCGGCAGTATCTCGCGGCAGGCCGCCAGCAGCGCCGCATCGACCGGGCCGACCGCCAGCAAGGTGGCGCTGACGCTATGGCCCGCCAGCCCGGCGGGCGATTCCAGCAGCGGCGATCCGCCCTCCAGCCGGCCGCGCTCCAGCCAGAGCGGGCGGCCTTCCCGCTCCACCCGCGTTTCCAGCCGAATCGAGCCGGACTCGAAGCGCTCGCCCGAGGCGCGGCGGCCCAGGCACAGCACGTCCCAGCCGATGAAGCGCGCCTCGGCGGCCAGCGCGATGCGCGTTTTCATGCCGGCTTGGGCGCCGTCGAAAACGATGGTCTCCTGCGGCAGCCACTCCAGCGCGCCGCCACGTCCCACGTCGAAGCGCAAGCGCTGCGCCGCCGAGAGGCCGGCGCTGCGGTACCATTTCCCCGCGCCGGGCGTGGTCAGCAGCGCGTGTGCGCCCTCCCCCACCATCGCCTCGATGTCCAGTTCGTCGCCGCCGGCGATGCCCGCCGGCGGATGCAGCAGCAGCACATGGCAGACGGCGCGGCCTTCGGGATAAAGCGGCTTTTGCACGCGCAAGGGGCCGAAGTGCTCGCGCCGGCCCAGGATGGTGTCGCCGCCGCGCCGCTCGAAGCCCAGTTGCAGGCGCGCTTGCCAGCCGGCGGCTAATGGGGGTGCAGACATTCGGCGATTATACGGAAAGCAATTCCCTGATGCCGTCCTTCTCCATGTCGGCGCCCATGCCGCGCCGGACGATCTCGCCGCGCTCCATGACCAGGTAGCGGTCGGCCAGCGAACGGGCGAAGTCGTAGTATTGCTCCACCAGCAGGATCGCCATGCTGCCTTCCTCGGCTAGGCTGCGGATGGCCCGCTCGATGTCCTTGATGATGGACGGCTGGATGCCCTCGGTGGGTTCGTCCAGGATCAGCAGCTTGGGGCCGAAGGTGAGCGCGCGGCCAATCGCCAGTTGCTGCTGCTGCCCGCCGGAGAGGTCGCCGCCGCGCCGCTTGAGCATTTGCTTGAGCACCGGGAACATGGCGAAAATGCGCTCCGGGATGGCCGTTCCGCCCGGCCGGGTCGCCAGGCCCATGAGCAGGTTTTCCTCCACCGTCAGGCGCGGGAATATTTCGCGGCCCTGCGGCACGTAGCCAATGCCGGCCTTGACCCGCGCGTGAGAGAGTGCGGCGGTGATGTCCGCGCCGTCGAAGCGGATGCTGCCGCTTTTGGCCGGCACCAGGCCCATCAGGCATTTCAGCAGGGTCGTCTTGCCGACGCCGTTGCGCCCCAGCAGCGTGGTGACCTGGCCGGTCGGCGCCTCGAAGCCGATGTCGCGCAGGATGTGGCTGCCGCCGTAATACTGGTTCAGGTTTTCAACTGTAAGCATCTTATCGTCCCAGGTATACCTCGATTACGCGGGAGTCGGCCTGGACGGCGGCCAAGCCGCCCTCGGCCAGCACCGAGCCTTCGTGCAGCACCGTCACCTTGCCCCCGAGTTGCTCGATGAAAGCCATGTCGTGCTCGACCACCACCAGGCTGTGCTTGCCCGCCAGCGACTTGAACAGCTCGCCGGTACGCTCGGTTTCGTCGTCGGTCATGCCGGCCACCGGCTCGTCAAGCAGCAGCAGCCTAGGTTCCTGCATCAGCAACATGCCGATTTCCAGCCACTGCTTCTGGCCGTGGGAGAGCAAGCCGGCGAGACGTTCGGATTCGGCGTCGAGATGGATCAGCTTGAGCGTATCCGCGATCTTGTCGCGGCCCTCGCCGTCCAGCCGGGCGAACAGGCTGCTGAACGCCCGCTTGTCGGCCTTCATCGCCAGCTCCAGGTTCTCGAACACGGAATGGTTCTCGAACACGGTGGGTTTCTGGAACTTGCGGCCGATGCCGGCGTGGGCGATCTCGGGCTCGGACAGGCGGGTAAGGTCCAGCGTCTGACCGAAAAAGCAGGTGCCGCTATCCGGCCGCGTTTTGCCGGTAATCACGTCCATCAAGGTGGTTTTTCCGGCGCCGTTGGGGCCGATGATGCAGCGCAGCTCGCCGGCGTCTATCGCCAGGGAAAGCTTGTTCAAGGCCTTGAAGCCGTCGAAGCTGACGGAAATGTCGTCCAGGTAAAGGATGACCTTGTGCGAGAGATCGAGCCCCGGCCGGAGCAGGTGCCCGGCGGACATCGCGTCGTCCCACTCGGCGGCTTGATTGCTTGCGACGCTCATGGCCGTCCTTTCTTCATCAGGCGGTTCCACAGCCCCACCACGCCGTCGGGCAGCCACAGCGTGACCATCACAAACAACGCGCCGAGGAAGAACAGCCAGTATTCAGGGAAAGCCACGGTGAAGTAGCTTTTGAACAGGTTGACCAGCGCCGCGCCGAGCACCGGGCCGATCAGCGTGCCGCGCCCGCCCACCGCCGTCCAGATGGCGATTTCGATGGAATTGGCCGGCGACATTTCGCTCGGGTTGATGATGCCCACCTGGGGCACGTAGAGCGCGCCCGCCACCGCGCACAGCATGGCGGAGAGCGTCCAGACGAAGAGCTTGTAGTGCAAGGGGTTGTAGCCGATGAACATCGCCCGCGACTCGGCATCCCGAATCGCCGTCAGCACCCGGCCGAACTTGGAGGTGACCAGGTAGCGCGCGGCCAGCAGCGTCAGCATCAAGACCAGCGCCGAGAGCGCGAACAAGATGGCGCGCATTTCCGGCGAAGTGATGTCGTAGCCCAGGATGCGCCGGAAATCGGTGAAGCCGTTGTTGCCGCCGAAACCCGTCTCGTTGCGGAAAAAGAACAGCATGGAGGCATAAGTCAGCGCCTGGGTGATGATGGAGAAATACACCCCCTTGATGCGCGAGCGGAAGGCGAAGTAGCCGAAAACGTAGGCGACCAAGGCCGGCACCGCCAGCACCAGCAGCACGGCCCACAGGAAGGAGCCGGAGCCGGTCCAGTACCAGGGCAGTTCCTTCCAGTCGAGGAATACCATGAAGTCCGGCAGCACCGAATGGTAGGAGCCGTCCGTGCCGATCTGGCGCATCAGGTACATGCCGAAGGCGTAGCCGCCCAGCGCGAAGAAAACGCCGTGGCCCAGCGACAGGATGCCGGCGTAGCCCCAGATCAAGTCCATCGCCACCGCGACGATGGCGTAGCACATGATCTTGCCGCCCAGCGCGATGGCATAGTTGGAGACGTGCAGCGGGCTGTCCTTGGGCAGGTAGATGTGCGACAGCGGCAACAGCGCCAGGGTCGCCAGGGCGAACAGCGCCAGCGCGATCCAGCCCTTGCGCGGCGTGGCTTGCAGAAAACGTAGGGTAAACGGCATATCAATTCTCCACGAAGCGGCCCTTGAGAGCGAACAAGCCCTGCGGCCTTTTCTGGATGAACACGATGATGAACACCAGCACCGCGATCTTGGCGATGACGGCGCCCGCCCAGCCTTCCAGGAACTTGGTCACCACCCCCAGGCCGAGCGCCGCCCAGGCCGCCCCGGCCAACTGGCCGACGCCGCCCAGCACCACCACCATGAAGGAATCGACGATGTAGCCGTGCCCCATGTCCGGGCCGACGTTGGCGATCTGCGACAAGGCCACGCCGCCCAGCCCGGCGATGCCCGCGCCCAGGCCGAAGGCCAGCGTGTCGATGCGCGCCGTGGGCACGCCGACACAACCGGCCATGGCGCGGTTCTGCGTGACGGCGCGGACAAACATGCCGAGCCGGGTCTTGTTCATCAGCACCCACACCAAGGCCAGCACGAAGAGCGTGAATCCGATAATCACGATGCGGTTCCAGGGCAAGACCAAGCCGTCCATCAACTCGACCCCGCCGGACATCCACGAGGGGTTGGCGACTTCCACGTTCTGCGCGCCGAAGATCGCGCGCGCCGCCTGGATCAGGATCAGGGAGAGTCCCCAGGTAGCCAGCAGGGTTTCCAGCGGCCGGCCGTAAAGCCGGCGGATCACCGTGCGTTCGAGCACCACGCCCACCAGCCCGGCGGCGCAGAAGGCCACCGGGACGGCGGCGACCAGGTACCAATCGGAATAAGCCGGCAAAAGCTTGTTGAACAGGCCTTGCATGGAATAGGCGGAATAGGCGCCCACCATCAGCAGCTCGCCATGGGCCATGTTGATGACGCCCATCACGCCGTAGGTGATGGCGAGTCCCAAGGCCGCCAGCAGCAGGATGCTGCCCAGCGACAAGCCGGAAAAAACCTGCGCCAGCGTCTCGCCCAAGGCCAGGCGGGATTCGATTCCCTTGAGTTCGCGCTTGGCCGCCGCGCGCACCTGTGCATCCGGCTCGCGGGCCGGGTCGAGCAGCGGCAACAGCAGGTTGCGGGTATTGGGCGTGGCGTCCTCGGCCAGCGCGTGCACCGCCGCCAGGCGCGCGGCGGCGTCCGGGCTGGACAGATTGGCCTGGGCGCGGGCCAGCTTCAGCAATTTCTTGATTTTCGGCACCGTTTCCTTGGCCAGCGCGCGCGCCAGCACGGTGTCCATTTCCATGCCGACGTCGCTTTGCAGCTCTTGCGCCGCCGCCAGCCGCTTGGCGGGATCGGGGTCGGAAAGCTTGAGCGCGGCCATCGCATTGGCCAGCTCGGCGCGCACGCGGTTGTTGATGGTGATGGCGTCGTAGCTTGCGGGCGCCGGGCGGATTTCCGCGCCGGTCGCGGCATCCACCGCCTTTTCGCCGTCCAGCAGAAACACCCTGCCGGACGCGGTATACAGTTCGTCGTTGGACAAGGCCTTCAGCACGGCGCCGGTTTCGCGCTGGGCGCCGGCGGCAAGCTGCCGGATGGCGGCAATCTTGTCGTCCGAATCGTCCGCCGCCAGCCGCC
This sequence comes from Sulfuricellaceae bacterium, assembly GCA_019911985.1. Classification (GTDB taxonomy): domain Bacteria; phylum Pseudomonadota; class Gammaproteobacteria; order Burkholderiales; family UBA9220; genus JAIOJO01. The sequence goes on from JAIOJO010000033.1 coordinate 7,867, forward strand.
GCACCGCGGCAGCGTCGAGCGCCGCCAAGGATGGCAAGGCGTAGCAACAGAGCGCTAAAAATATCAATATGGATTTCATCGGGCTGTCCACCGTAAGCGCACCCGGCGCCAGGCCGGATGCGTGTTTGCTAGGGAGCCTCTGATCAAGT
>JAIOJO010000362.1 GCA_019911985.1 Sulfuricellaceae bacterium
GCTGTTGACGCGGCAGCCGCTGGTCGGCGAGGGAGCCGACCTGGACGAAGGCGGACATATCCTGATCCCGGCGCACATTTCCTGTTTGCAGCCGGAAATTTTCGACTATCTCAAGCCCGGCCATCAAGTGTGGATCGACGACGGGCATATCGGCGCGGCCGTCGAGTCCATAGGCGACGAAGGCGCTTTGCTGCGGATCGCCCGAACCCGAAGCGGAGGCGGAAAGTTGCGGGCGGAAAAAGGCTTGAATTTCCCCGATAGCCATTTGGCCTTGCCCGCATTGACCGCGAAAGACCTCGTCGATTTGGACTTCGCCGTGGCCCATGCCGACATCATCGGCTACTCTTTCGTGCAATCGCCCCAGGATATGGATCGCTTGATGGATGCCATGGCCCAGCGGGGCGGCGAAACGCTCGGCATCGTGGCCAAAATCGAAACCCGCAAAGCCTTGCAAGCGCTGCCCGAGATCATCGTGCGCGGCAGCAAGCATCCCTTCGGCGTGATGATTGCGCGCGGCGATTTGGCGGTCGAGATCGGCTACGAACGGCTGGCGGAAATCCAGGAGGAAATCCTCTGGCTGTGCGAGGCCGCCCACGTGCCGGTGATTTGGGCGACCCAGGTATTGGAAGGGCTGGTGAAACAGAACTTGCACTCCCGCGCCGAGTTCACCGATGCCGCGATGGCCGAGCGGGCGGAATGCGTGATGCTCAACAAAGGCCCTTTCGTGCTCGACGCGATTGCCGTGCTGGATAACGTGGTGGCGCGGATGCAAGCGCATCAACTGAAAAAAACCGCGCAACTGCGGGCTTTGCATTGGTGAGACCGGTCGGACGGGCGAAAGAAAAACCCGGCGCCAGGCCGGGTTTTTTTAGGCTTGCGCGCCGCGCCGAGGGGCTAGCTCCAATCGTCCCCGCCGCCTCCGAGGTCGGCCATGCTGGAACTGTCGTCCCAGGACGACGAGTTGTCGGCGATGCCGAAGTCGGACCCGCCCATATTGTCCGAGGATGAACCCCAGGTATCCCCCGCCGCCGGGGCCGCCGGATTGCTGCTGTTGCCATCCATGAAATGATGGACCAGCGCTTCGCCCGCCACCATGCCCGCGCCGACCGCCGCGCCGGTTGCCAGGCCGCTCATGATGTTGGAACCCATGCCGCCGCCCATTGGAGCCATGCCGCCGCCATAGGCTTGTCCCGGCGCGCCGTAAGGCCCTGGCTGGCCGGGTACTCCGGCTTGGCCGGGCATGGCGCCGTTGAGGTAGGCCGGGTAGTTGCCTTGCCGTTGTGCATTGCGGGCTGTGATGGCGCGCATAATCAGCGTTATGGCGACAATCGAGGCCAGGCCCAACAGCACCATGCCCCAGGGGAAGCCGGCGCCGCCGGATGGGCTGCCGGCCGAGGCGGAAACCCTACGCGGGCTCGACGCAATCCGCGCCTTCAAGTCCTGCACCGCTTGCGGCTTGGCGAAAGCCAGTCCCGGCTGCAGCCGCTCCGCCGTGCTCAATTCGCCGGAGGCATCCGCCAGGCGCCCTTGCTTGGCCAGGATTTCGGCTTCGACATAGTGCGCTTTAGCGCTGTTCGGGTGATCCTGGAGAACCGTCTGCATCATCCGCTGCGCTTCGTCCAGCCGGCCCGATTGCGCGGCTTGGTAGACTTGGTGGAGCGTCGGATCGTCGGCGGCGTAGGCGAAACCGGCGCCCGTCAGCGAGGCCAACAAAATCAATACGTGCATTGCTTTTTTTAACATGGCATAGCTCCTAATTCGACTGCGAAAATAATCTTAAGGCGGAAAGTGAGTGTACTCGATTTAAGCCGGCCAGCCGGCAGAACCGTAAAGCGAGTATCGCGGTTCCCCTCGATGATAACTGGTGAGTATGACAGGCAATGGGGTGAACAAGTTCAGGCCCGCCGTTTCGCCGCATGGGACAGCGGCGCAACGGCGGGGTGGGGCTAGCTATTAATCGTCTTTGTCGCGGCGCAACCACATGCCTAAGCCCAGGCCGATGAGGATGGCGAGCAGCGTGAAGCTGACTCCGTAAGTCCACGGATGCCGGTAGGCCACATTCGAAACCCAGAGTTCCAGGCTCACTTGCCGGACGTCGAGCTGGCTAGAGCGATGGCTAACGACCTTGCCGTCTCGCACCAGGT
>JAIOJO010000363.1 GCA_019911985.1 Sulfuricellaceae bacterium
CACATTGCCAGCGGCCATCCGGATCGCGGCCTGTGCCAGTTGGACAAGCTCAAACACTATGGGGTATCCGAAGCGCAAATCGACTTAGCCGTGGAAATCGCCAGGCATATCCGCGACGAGGCGGCGCAGAAGCTGGACCATTCCTTCAATGGGGCGCGCGGCAGTGGGCAAGAGCCATCCGGCATGGCCAAACCCCTGTCCATCCCGATTGCCGCTGGAGCTTGCTGCACCCCAACGTCCGGCGGCAATTCCTGCTGCTGAATGGCTGCGCCCTTCTAACTTAAGCGTAAAAAGACCATCATGAAAAATATCAAAATACTCGGCACCGGTTGCGCCAACTGCAAGACCACCTACCAGTTGGTCGAGGATGCCGCCAAGGCCAAAGGCGTATCCGTGCAATTGGAAAAAGTGGAAGGTATGGCCGAGATCCTGGGTTATGGCGTGATGTCTACGCCGGGCGTGGTGATCGACGGAAAAGTGGTGCATGCCGGCGGGGTGCCCTCCAAGGGGACGGTAGAGAAATGGCTGGCGGAGTAGGCTGCACTTTCATTCCTTTTCCCAATACGGCGTGTCGCCAAAGACTTCTTGTAGCAAGTCGATAAATACCCGCACCTTTTGCGACAAATGCCGCCGGCTGGGATAAACGGCCTGGATATTGAAGGAAGGCGGCGTGTAATCGGGCAACAGCACTTTCAAGCTCCCATTCTGGATATCCCGCCACACATCCCAAGCAGGCCGCAACGCGATGCCCAGATCGGCCATAATCGCCTCCCGTAGCGCTTCGCAATTGTTGGTCTCGAAATTGCCGGAAACCCTGATGCTATGGATTACGCCCTCCCCATCGACGAATTGCCACTGATCCAGAGGGGCGGGGTTGGCGAACAACAGGGCGTTGCACTGCAGAAGGTCTTCGGGGCAACTCGGCGCGCCGTGCTTGGCAAGATAGGAAGGCGTCGCGACAACGAAACGATGGTCGATACCAAGGTGCCGGACCACTAGGTTAGAATCTTTCATCTCGCCGATGCGTACAGCGACGTCATAGCCATCTTCGATGATATCCACGATACCGTCCGACAAATGCAACGACAAGCGCAGTTCGGGATAACGCCGCAGAAACTTAGGTACCAAAGGGGCGATGTGCAAACGGCCGAATGCGGCGGGGACGGTCACGCGTAAAGTTCCTTTGGGCTGACGGCTCCCCTTGGTGATCAGCGCCTCGGCTTCTTCCAGTTCCGCCAACACTCTTACACAATATTCGTGGTATCTCGCCCCCTCTTCGGTAATGCCCAGCTTGCGCGTCGAGCGATTGACGAGGCGGGTGCCCAACCGCTCCTCCAGCCGCTGTAAGCGCTTGCTCACTACTGCGGCAGAATATCCCAGATCCCGTCCTGCGGCCGAAAGGCTCCCTTGCTTCACCACGTGGGCGAATATGAGCAAATCCGTGATGTTCTCAACCAACATATTGCCAACCAATCGGAAAAAGTGAATCAACAAATAGGATCATTATCAATCCGACGGAAATAGTAGATGATTGGATTCCCGCCGACAAGGCATTCCCGATCACACGAGGAGGGCAATACGATGAACCGAGCAGACGTAGCACTTACAAGCGAAATAGATCGCTTAGGGCGAAGCAAATTCAACGATTGGTTTCGGGAGGAGTTCGACAAGGCCGCGCAGGAACGGGAAGAATCCCGCACCCCCTCCATGGTGCTCATCGCCACCAAGGGCACGCTGGACTGGGCTTACCCGCCCTTCATTCTGGCGACTACCGCCGCCGCCTTAGGCTGGGATGTCTCCGTCTTCTTCAGCTTCTACGGCCTGGAGTTGCTCAGGAAAGACTTGAATCTCGGCGTATCCCCGCTGGGCAACCCGGCCATGCCGATGAAAATGCCTATCGGCCCGGATTGGTTCCGCAATATCGACTGGAACATCCCCAACGCCGTCATGGGCAACGTTCCCGGCTTTGAGAGCATGGCCAAAAATATGTTTGAAACCACTTTAAAACAAAAGGGGGTTGCCAGCATCGAGGAATTACGCGGAATGGCTGTCGAATGCGACGTCAAGCTTGTCGCCTGCCAAATGACCGTGGATTTGTTCGGCTACCGCAAGGACGATTTCATCCCGGAAATCAACGAATGGTGCGGCGCTGCCAGCATGTTGCCTTTAGCGGCAAAAGCGAATGTAAGCTTATTCGTTTAGAAACGGCCCGCGCGCAGGAAGGAAGAATCAGCCTTTCTTCTCTTCCTCATCCCACGGCCGTAATGCATAGCGCTGCGGCTTGCTCATCAGGTAGAGCACCACGCCGCAGCTCATGAAAAACAAGATAGTAGCGAACACGCTGGAAGTGACAATGCCGTTGACGCCCCCTTTGAACAAAAAATATACGAAAAAAACAGAGCTAGCCGCCATGCCGATAAATGCGGCGGCGGCAAAACCGAAGGCGATTTTCTTGCCGAATGTTCTTTTCACGGCGAGTCCTTTCCGGTGTGTGAAATAGAGTAACTCAGACTTCGAAATCCACCACCCGCCGCTCGCTGCGCACGGTTTTGACGAATTCCGCCGCTTCGTTGTGCGCAGGGTGGATTTGGTAGGCCTCCAGGGCTTCGCGGCTGGTGAATTCGGAAATCCGCACCACGTCGGCGGCCTGTTCGTCCTCGACAAAGTTAATGCCCACTTCGATATGCAGCAAGCCGGGTATTCGCCCCTGCAAAGCCTCCAGGCGACGTTTAACTTCCTGGGCATTAGCCGATTTGCCGCCGTCTGCGTTTGCGGCGATGCGCCACATGACGATGTGCTTAATCATGAAGGCCGCTTCCGCGCCTAGTTCGTATTCAGGATGGTGAGCGCGGACTGGATATGTTCCGCCACTTCGCGCCCCAGGGCCGTCAGGTAGCCGCCGTCGGCCTGAGTGATCAGGCTCTTGTCGAACAGGCGCTGCACGGCCTGTTTCAACACCGGGTCGGCTTCGTGATGAATTTTGAAGCCTTCCTGCTGGGTATCCAAGTCGTAACGGGCAAGAAAATTCAGTTCGGAAACCAGTTCGGGGGTAAGGGAAATTATTTCGTTTTTCATGCTGTCCTCCTTCGGATTAGGGCGTTTTGGGAATTTCGCTGGCGGGGGGTTTCTCGCGCCGGTTGGAGCCGGCGACCATTTCGTAAATAAACAATCGGCACTCCAGCGCCCCATTGAATAGCGGAATACGGCGCTTGGGCGATAGGCGGATCAGTTTTGCCAGTTGCGGATCGGCGGTAAAAAAGCCCACGCGCCATCCGGCAAATTTCTGTTTCAGCCAGTGGCCCAGTTGCGGGTAAAGCTCGGCCAAAGTTTCCTGATCGGAGAGGCGCACGGCATAAGGCGGGTTAGTAAGCAATACGCCATTCGGTGCGGGAGCGGAAACTTCCAGCGCATTGGCCTGCTTCAGCTCGACCACGCCTTCCAGGCCGGCGGCTTCCAGGTTGTCGCGAGCGTCCTCCAATGCACGGCCGTAAAGGTCGCTGCCGTAGATGGGTAGGGCTGTTTTCGGCCTCTCCGCCGCCAGGGCGTCATTGTAGATTTTCTCCCACGCGGCTTCATCGAAGTTTTTCAGCTTCTCGAAAGCGAACCAGCGCTCGCTCCCCGGCGCGATATTGAGCGCCATCATCGCCGCTTCGATAAGGAAGGTGCCGCTGCCGCACATCGGGTCGAGCAGCGGAGTGCCCGGCTGCCAGCCGATGAGATGGAGGATGCCCGCCGCCAAGTTCTCGCGTAAGGGCGCCTCGCCCTGCGATTTGCGATAGCCGCGTTTGAAAAGCGCTTCGCCCGACGTGTCGAGGTATAGGGTGACCCGGTCGGCGGTGAGGAATCCGTATATCCGCACATCTGGTGACTTGGTTTCGACGTTGGGACGTTCGCCGCTGATGGCGCGAAATTTGTCGCACACGGCGTCCTTGATGCGCAAAGTGACGAAATCCAGGCTATCCAAAGGGCAGTGGATGGCGCTCACATCCACCCGCAGGGTCTGTTCTACGCCGAACCACTCCGGCCAGTGGATGCCGCTGGCGATGCGGTAGACGTCATCTTCGTTGCGGTAATCGCCCTCCCCCACCCGCCACAGGATGCGGCTGGCGACGCGGGAATGGAGGTTGGCCCGGTAGCATAGATTGAAATCACCGCGAAAGCCGACGCCGCCGCCGGTGGATTCGATTGCGGCCGCGCCAAGTTGCTCCAATTCGCTAGCCAGGACAGGCTCCAAGCCGCGCGGGCAGGGGGCGAAAAATTGTTGCGGGCGTTTGTGCATGCTCTACTTTAACAGTCTGCGGCGCGTCAGCGCCAATGCCAGATAATAGCCGAAACCGCCATAAGCGGCCAAAACCAGGACGTGCTTAACGATGCCGGAGGGAACACGGCCCAGCATCAGCGGGCGGACCAGATCAATGGCATGGGTTAAGGGAAGCGCCGCCGACGCCTGCTGCAAAAAGGGCGGCAACTGGTCGACCGGGTAGAATACGCCGCCCAACAGCACCATGGGCGTGACCGCCAAAGTAAAGTAATACATGAAAAAATCGTAGCTGGGCGAGACCGCATTGACCACCAAGGCCATGCCGGTAAAGCAAAAACCCATCAAGATAATTACCGGAATAGCCCAAAGAGACAGCGCGAATGAGCTATACAGCCCCATCACCCAAATAATGATCAGTATCGCCAAACCCGACATCAGGCTCTTGGTCATCGTCCAAACCAACTCGCCCAATAATACGTCGTCCAGAATCAAAGGCGTGTTCAAGATGGCTTCCCAGGTTTTTTGCACGTGCATACGCGAGAAGCCGGAATACAAGGCTTCGAAGCTGGCACTGTTCATCGTGCTGTAGCACAGGGTCCCCGCGGCGAGGAAAGCGATATAGGACGCGCCGTTCACTTCCGGCAGCAACCCGCCCAAGCCGTAGCCCAAACCCAGCATGTAGAACGCCGGGTCAGCCAGATTGCCGAGCAGGGCGGGGATGGCCAGCTTGCGCCAAACCAAAAAGTTGCGCCGCCACACCGAAACAAACCGCCAACTGAGCACAGGGGGGCGGAAATACCGGCTCATGCCCATAGAGTCGCCCTCAAGACCGCCACTAGTTCAGTTCCGAGGTGCAATGGCCGCAACGGGTAGCCAGGGCAGGAATGGAATTGAGGCAATAGGGACATTCCTTATTGGTCGCGGCAGGCACCGTAACGTCTTTATCCAGTTGCCGCTTAACCCGGTTGATTTGCCGCACCAAAATGAAAACGGCCGCCGCAACAATGATGAAATCGATAACCGTGTTTAAAAACAAACCGTAATTGAGGGTAGCAATTCCCGCCGCCTTGGCTTCGGCCAGCGATGTCACCGGTTTGTCGGACAAATTGATGAACAAATTGCTGAAATCGAAACCGCCCAGAAGCTTGCCGATGGGCGGCATGAGAATATCGTTGACGAAGGAGGTGACGATTTTGCCGAAAGCGGCGCCGATCACGATGCCCACGCCAAGGTCGATGACGTTACCTTTAACCGCAAACTCCTTGAACTCTCGCAATACGCTCATACGTTTCCCCTTTCCAAATCCCTGCAGGCTCAGTCGCGCAAATCGCGCCCGGTGAGCTTAAGAAACACGTCCTCTAAGCTGGCCGGACGCCCGAGGTAGCGCAAATCGGGATCGCGGCAAATCTGCTGGATCACCGCCTTGCTGTCTTGGGTATAGCAGAACAGGGTTTCACCCACCCGCTCAGTGCGCTGGCACAGCGCCTTGCCGTGGTTTTCCGCCCAGTTGTCCGTTCCTTCGCCAAAAACTTCCACCACATGCGGCTCTATATGGTGCTCGATCAAACCGCGCGGGGTTCCCGTGGCAATAATCCGGCCCCGATCCAGGATAACCAAGCGATCGCATAGACGCTCCGCTTCTTCCATGAAATGGGTCGTGAGAACGATGGTTTTACCCTGGTTCAACAGCGCCCTCAGGCGCTGCCAAATCATGTGCCTAGCCTGTGGGTCGAGGCCGGTAGTGGGCTCGTCGAGAAAAATCAACTGCGGATCGTTGACCAAGGCTCGCGCCAGCGTAAGGCGTCGCTGCATGCCTCCGGACAAGGCTTGCACCTTGGCGTCGGCACGGGTCTCCAAGCCGGCGAAGGCAAGCAGGTCGGGAATACGGCGGGCAATGTCGGCATCGCTATGGCCGAAATAACGCCCATAAATAAGCAGGTTTTCGCGCACGCTGAAGTCCGGGTCGAGATTATCCATCTGCGGCACGATGCCCACTTTCATGCGCGCTTCCCGCGCCCTTGCCGGTACCGGCTCGCCCAGCATTTCGATGCTGCCGCCGTCAGGCTCGGTCAGGCCCAGCAGCAGGCGCAAGGTGGTGGTCTTACCTGCGCCGTTGGGTCCGATTAAACCGAAACACTCGCCCGGATTGACATTCAGGTCTATTCCGGCGACCACTTCCTGGTTGCCATATTTTTTGCGCAAGCCTTGTGCGTTCAACAATGCCATCAGATTTTCAGGCGATCCACCACTTGGCCGTTGACTAGATGCTCGTCGACAATTTCGTCGATGTCTTCTTGATCGACGTAGGTGTACCAAACCGCCTCGGGATAGACCACAATGACCGGACCTTCGCCGCAACGACCGAGGCAACCGGCGCTGTTGACGCGAATTTTTCCTTCGCCGTTGAGATTGAGCGCCTTGACGCGTTTTTTGGCATAGTCGCGCATGGCTTGGGCATCATGGTCGCTGCAACAGGGCGATCCGTCTTCACGCTGGTTGGTGCAAAAAAACAAGTGTTTCTGATAATAGCTCATGGCATTCGGCAATTATGGCTGGAACAGCCCGATTATAGCCGATTCGGGCGATATTTAGCCGCGCTGCCCCGCGCTGTTTCCACCGGATATTTGGCAGCGTTAATGGCGAGCTTACGGTAAGCGGCTTCCATTAGATCGACACCCAGCACATCGGCTAGGCGGGCCAGGTATATTTGGATATCAGCCAACTCCTGCGCCACCTCTTCCTGGGTTTTTTCATCCAGTGACGCACTTTGCTCGGGGCTAAGCCATTGAAAATGTTCCACCAGTTCGGCGGCCTCGACGATCAAGGCCATCGCTAGGTTTTTAGGCGTATGAAACGGCTGCCAATCCCGCTCTTGTGCAAACTTTCGAAGTTCGTCACGCAGTGTCGTTAGGGTTTTTTCCGGGTTCATCGATGTGTTCCTTAATCGTTACATAGGCTACGCGCCGACGCGGCAGTATAAGGTTTTTTGCTGCTAGATGCAGATCGTAATAGAATTCCCTTAGTTACTCTCCACTATGGGAAAAAATAAATAATGAACGCGGACGATATTGCGAACTACCTGAAATCGACTCCTGAGTTTTTTGAGCAATATGCCGACATGCTTTCGGAAGTCTATATTCCCCACCCACACGGTGGCCGGGCTATTTCCCTGTCCGAACGCCAAATCCTCTCTTTGCGGGAAAAAAACCATTTGCTGGAATCCCGGCTTAGAGAGCTCATTGGCTTTGGTGAAGAAAATGATGCCATTAGCGAAAAATCGCACCGTTTTGCGCTCTCTCTATTCGATCCTCACAGCTTTGAATCCCTGGTTCAGGCGATCCGCAGCAACCTGCAGGAAATTTTTGCTATTCCGCATGTCGCTCTGCGTGTCTGGGGCGGTTTACCCGAGCGATCCGGTGTCGCGGAGTTTACCCCGGTCGGATTGGAGGTCTGCGCCATGGCGGATCAACTGGCTCACCCCAGTTGCGGTCACTCGGTGTCCGATGAAATTCGCGCCTGGTTCGGCGAAGACGGCACCCGCTTGCAATCTTTTGCCCTGATTCCATTGCGTCATGGCGCCGCCTTCGGCCTGCTGGCGCTGGCGAGCGAAGACCCTCAGCGTTTTTACCCGGAAATGGGCACAATCTACCTCCAGCGCCTGAGCGAATTAGTCGGAGCGGCCTTGCACAGCCGGTTGGAGGCCGCCGACTAGCCAAGCGCATGGACTACCTCCAGACTTATCTCGGCCATTTAGCCAGCGAGCGCCGTCTAAGTCCACATACCTGTTCCAGTTACGCCCGTGACATTGCGGCCCTGCTTGCCCTATGCCGCGATACACCGCTGCAATCCCTTAGCCCACACCATATTCGGCGTTTTATCGCTCGTTTTCATAGCGAGGGTTTGGGCGGAAAAAGTTTAGCC
>JAIOJO010000364.1 GCA_019911985.1 Sulfuricellaceae bacterium
CTCATAGACCAAACCCTGCCCCCCGGCAGCTATGACAATCAGCTTCTGCGCGATAGCCTGACCCTCCCGCCCACACCGGAATTAGGCACCGACCAGCCGAGTACGGCCTACCGTGCGCGCTGGCAAGGCAAACCCAGTGCCGTCGTACTGGAAGCCATCGCCCCCGACGGTTATGGCGGAAAAATTAATATGATTATTGCTATACGCTACGACGGTGAAGTATCGGGCGTGCGTGTGGTCGCACACAACGAAACCCCAGGCTTGGGCGATTACATCGAAATCGCCAAAAGCCAATGGATACACATTTTCGATGGCGCCTCGCTAATCAACACCCGCGATAAAGACTGGAACGTCAAAAAAGACGGCGGCAAGTTCGATTACATGACGGGCGCCACGATCACGCCGCGCGCCATGGTGCAAGCCGTTCACCATGCCGTTCTTTATTTCAATGCCAAGCGTCAACAACTCTTCGCTTCAACGCCGCTTACGGGAGATAAACCATGACCATCAGCTATCGTGAAATCATCTGGAACGGATTATGGAAGCAAAACGCCGGCGTAGTCATGTTGCTCGGACTCTGCCCGCTACTGGCCGTCAGCTCGACTTTAGTCAACGGACTCGGCCTGGGCTTGGCCACGACCTTGGTCATCATGTTCAGCAATGGCGCCGTTTCACTGGTACGCAACCTGGTGCCTCACGAAATTCGCATACCGGTATTTATCCTCATCATCGCTGTGCTAGTCACGATTATTCAACTCGTGATGAATGCCTACATGCAACCGCTGTACGTCGTGCTGGGTATCTTCGTCCCGCTGATCGTCGTCAACTGCAATGTGCTCGGACGAGCAGAGGCCTTTGCCTCTAAAAATCCAGTCCTACCTTCCATGGTAGACGGCTTAATGGTCGGGCTAGGCCTGACCTTGACTTTGGGCGTACTGGGGGGACTGCGCGAAATTTTCGGCAAGGGCACCTTGCTTTCCGGAATCGACTTGGCTTTTGGCGACTCGGCCAAACATCTGGTGATTACCGTGTTTAGCAATTACCATGGTTTTCTGCTGGCCATACTACCGCCTGGCGCCTTCCTTGGCCTGGGTTTTCTGATTGCCGCCAAAAATTATATCGACTACCGCAGCACTTTGAAGAAAACGGTGCCGGCCTTATCGGGCACGGCGGCTTCACCCGCCTAAGCACCGATGAACCCGGCAAAAAGAGAGGCGATCTTCCAACGTTTGGCGGCCGCCAACCCGTCGCCCACGACAGAACTGATCTACCGCACGCCGTTCGAGTTGTTGATCGCCGTGATACTATCGGCTCAGGCGACCGACAAGAGCGTCAATCTCGCCACTAAAAAACTGTTTGCCGACGCAGATTCCCCGCAGACAATGTGGCAATTAGGCCAAGAAGGCCTTGAGCCCTACATCAAAACGATTGGCCTTTTCCACAGCAAGGCGAAGCATATTATCGCCACCTGCCGCATTCTATTGGACGAACACCAGGGCCAAGTGCCCGAATCCCGAGAAGCACTGGAAAAGCTTCCCGGTGTCGGACGTAAAACCGCAAACGTGGTACTGAACACTGCCTTTGGCCACCCGACGATTGCGGTCGATACGCATATTTTCAGAGTCGCCAACCGCACCCGCCTAGCGCCGGGTAAAACGGTGCACGAAGTCGAGCAAAAACTGCTGAAATTCGTACCGCAACACTATCGGCAAGATGCTCACCACTGGCTGATATTGCATGGACGCTACATTTGCAAGGCCAGAAAACCGGATTGTTTCCGATGTCCAATTAACGATTTATGTGAATACCCGGATAAAAATTTATATCCATGATCGACCCGCCGCGACCTAACATGATGTTCCAGCCCAGCCGTACCGAAGCGCGACGCTTCTTTTTCAACACTTGGCGCAAACATAAGGAATGCGCAAGCCTGGCTCCTATTGAGGAAATGGCTCTCGCCATTCTATTGCAACACCCGGAATACCACACCCAGCTTGAACGACCGGATGTTTATGTTGAAAAGGATTACCAGCCGGAAGCGGGAGATGCGAATCCATTCCTACATCTTGGCCTGCACTTGGCCATTAGCGAACAGCTTTCCATCGATCAACCACCGGGCATTCGCCGCCACTATCAACGGCTGCTCGCAAAATACGGCGACGAGGCCACAGCCCAGCACCTCATCATGGGATGCTTGGGAGAGGTTCTTTGGCAAGCCCAACGCCAAGGTGGCATGCTGGATAGCCGGCTTTACCTCGACTGTTTGCAGCAATATTAAGCGGCCTTGTCCCGCCATCGGCAGTCAGGCGCGGAACCCGCAAAATCAGGGCGAGCTTGAAAACTTTGACCTGTCGCCTGTTAAGCCGGTATAATCAAAGACTTAATTTC
>JAIOJO010000365.1 GCA_019911985.1 Sulfuricellaceae bacterium
GGCTTACGAGGCGAGCGTCCGCGACGAAATCCGCAACTTCGAACAAATCCTGCAAGGCTTGGAGACCGGCGATCCGACGCGCCCCTTGTTTTTGCCGCGGACGCCCGAGGTTCAGGCCAAGATGGCGCTGCTGCGCAACACCTGGTATCGCGACATGAAGCCGCGGGTAGAAGCCATACTCGCCAGCCGGCGGAGCGGCGAACAAACCCGCTTGGCGGCGGCCTACCATCCCTTGCTGCTGAACTATGTGGATCAAATTAACGACCTGGTGCTGCTGATCGAGCACAGCAACGCGGGGGATACCGCCTTGTTGCGCAGCTTTCAGCTCGGCTTGGTTGCACTGGCGCTGTTCGGCACGATTGCGCTGATTTACCTGTTCTTTTTGCTGGTGATCCGCCCCGTGGCCACGCTGCACGAAGGGATCAAGCGCATGGCCTTGGCGGATTTCAGCGTGCGCCTGCCGGTCGAAACCCAGGACGAATTCGGCGAACTGGCGCAAGGTTTCAACCAGATGGCCGACCGTTTGGAGAACCTTTACGCCACCCTGGAACAGCGGGTGGAGGGGAAAACCATCAGCCTGGAATCGAAAAACCTGGAACTGGCCATGCTCTACGAAGTGGCGGCCTTCCTCAACGAACCGGCTACGCAGGAAGAAATGTGCGGCGGCGTGCTGCGCAAAATGATCGGCCTGTTCGGCGCCGACGGGGGTACGGTGCGCTTGACGGACGAGAATACGGGTTTGCTGCACGTGGTCGTGCAGGAAGGCATGTCGGAAAGCTTCCTCAGCCAGGAAAGCCGCTTGTCCCTGGGTGAGTGTTTGTGCGGCGAAACGGCTCAAAGCGGCGCGCCGGTTTCCTGGGATCTGAGGCAAGTCAGCGACCGGCCTTTGCTGTATCGCTGCAAGCGCGACGGTTTCGACTCGGTCGTCGCGGTTCCGATCCGCCTGAAAAAACAGATTTTAGGCATTATCAACCTGTTCTACCATCAGCCGCGCCAGCTTCCCTACGCCGAAATCCGCCTGCTCGAAACGGTCGGGCGGCACCTCGGGGTCGCCATCGAGAACCACCGCTTGGCGTCCTGTCAGCGCGAAGTGGCGATTTCCGAGGAGCGCAACTTGCTGGCGCAGGAACTCCACGACAGCATCGCCCAGTCCTTGGCCTTTCTGAATATCCAGGTGCAGTTGCTGCACGACTCCTTGCAGCGCGACAAGCGGCAGGAAGCGCTGGACGTGCTGGAACTGATACGCGAAGGCGTGCAGGAAAGCTACGACGACGTGCGCGAGTTGCTGGTGCATTTCCGCACGCGGGTCGAGCACGCCAATTTGGAAGCGGCTATCCGCAGCGCGCTGGAGAAGTTCGAGGGCCAGACCGGGATACAGACGAGCTTTAGGCAAACTGGCCACGGCGCTCCCTTGCCGCCGGAAAACGTGATACAAGTGCTGCACATTATTCAGGAGGCGCTTTCCAACGTGCGCAAGCACGCCCGGGCAACGCAGGTTGACGTCGAATTGGCGATGGCCGGAGAATACGCCATCACGGTGCGCGACAACGGGCGGGGGTTCGACTCCGGCGGCATGACGGGCGCCGAAGCCGAAACCCACGTCGGCCTCAAGATCATGAAAGAGCGCACGCATCGCATCGGCGGCACGCTCCAGGTCGATTCGGCTCCGGGGGCGGGCACGACGGTGACGCTTTCCTTGCCCAAGGCCCGTACAGACGTCATTGTCGTGGAAACTTAAAGAAGGAAATCGATTGGACACCAAACCCATCCGCGTACTGCTGGTAGACGACCACACCTTGTTCCGTAGCGGCATCAAATCACTGCTCTCGCGCCACGAGGAATTCGAGGTGGTGGGCGAGGCGGGCGACGGGCTGGAGGGCATCAAGCGCGCCAAGTCGCTCCAGCCCGACGTGGCGCTGCTGGACTTGCACATGCCGGGCATAGGTGGGCGCGAGGCGGTCAAGGTGCTGGCCGAGGAGGTGCCGGAATGCAACGTGCTGATGTTGACGGTGTCGGAAGACGCGGACGATCTGATCGAGGCCATCCGCGCCGGCGCGCGCGGCTATTTGCTCAAGAACATCGAAACCGAGTTTCTGCTCGAAGCCATCCGCGCCGCGGGGCGCGGCGAAGCGGTGGTGTCGCCGCAGATGACCGGCAAGCTGCTGCTGGGCGTGCGCGGCATGGGCAAGGAAGGTGCGCCCGCGGGCGACGAAAAGGAAAAGCTCAGCCCGCGCGAGCGGGAAATCATCACCTTGCTGGCCAAGGGCGAGAGCAATAAGGAAATGGCGCGCACCCTCAACGTGGCGGAAAGCACCGTCAAAATACACGTCCAGAACATCCTCAAGAAACTGCACTTGAACAGCCGGGTGCAGGCCGCCGTGTACGCGGTGGAACACGGCTTTTCCCAGAAAGACGAAAGTTGAGCGGGCGGCGTCCGGCGGCGCAGGTTCTGGAAGCCGGAGCGCGAAAGCCGGCGGATGCGCAACGGCGGCGTGTTTGCCGAGGCCGCGAATGACCGGCAACAGCCGGAAAATCCGGTTTTTCCGCAGGCATATTCCCGCCTTCGAGTGCCAGCCCGGATGCCACGACTGCTGCGGGCCGGTGACCGCCTCCAGCGAAGAAATGGCCAGGCTGCCCGTCGTCGGCGACGCGGCGCACGAGGCGGCGCTGGCCGATCTGAGCTGCCCTCACCTCGGCGAGAAAGGCTGCCGGGTCTATGCGGAGCGCCCGCTGATCTGCCGCCTGTTCGGAACGACGCCGCGGCTCGCCTGCCCGAACGGCATGCGGCCCGAGACGATGATAGACCCGCGAATAGAGCGGCGGATACGGCTTTTCCTGGCCGAGACGCGTCAAGTGCTGGTTTGACGCGGGAAGGGAAATCCGGCTATTTCCGGCGGATCGGGCCGGCGCGGTGCGGGCGCGCGCTTCCGGCTCGCGGCCCGCTATTCGAGAATCCTCGGCCGGTTTAACCGATTCGATCTTCCCTGAATTTTTCCTGAATCATTTCGACTTCGGCGCGGCAATTCGCCAAGGCGGCCACGCAGTCGCTGTCGAACTTGCTGCCGGCCATCGCGTGTAAAAACTCGAATGCCTTATCGTTGCTCCAGGCTTCCTTATAGGGGCGAACGCTCGTCAAGGCGTCGAACACATCGGCGACCGCGACTATTTTTGCTTCGATGGGGATTTCCGCGTCCGTCAACCCGCCGTATCCGCTGCCGTTGACGGCCTCGTGATGATGAAGCGCGATGTTGCGCAGAATGTCGGTATGGGGAAAACTGTCCAATGCAAAATTATTCAGCATCATGTCTATGATCTCGCCGCCTTTCCGGGTGTGCGTTTTCATCGTTTCAAACTCGTCCTCGGTCAGTTTGGCCGGCTTCAGCAGGATGCTGTCGG
>JAIOJO010000366.1 GCA_019911985.1 Sulfuricellaceae bacterium
TTGATGAGTACCGCAAAGAACAAGGCGTTGACGTATACGATGAAATGGGCCGAGGCTGGCGCCAATTGATTCTAAAAAAGAAATCATCCGGCCCCACCGTTGGCGCACCATCCAAACGTAGCTTACAAATGTTTTTTATGGCCTGCTACGATCTAGACCGTTTTCGTGATTTCGTGAGCAGCGATGCGTTTAACGAGGTTTACGACCTGCCCGACGATCTTCGCCAAAAAATCTCGGCGGATGAAGTTGATCTGATGCAGTTCGGCTTCAGTTTCCTCAAACAAGTGATGTTCGGCGAAGAATTTATTGCGATGAAGGCAGACGCTTACGATAAACGCTTGGCGAAAAAGCAAGAGCGCGAAGCCGCGGGAGTAGCGTCCGATAGGCCAGCAGAGGCTCCAGACTCCCCTTATGACCAAGCCGAATGCGGTGGCGATTGAGATTACCTCCACGATGAATTCACAATCAGTTGCCCCGGAAGAATATTTCGTCGAGGAAGAGCCCTATTACGAGTCGAGTGGCGACGAAATAGCCGTATTCGAAGCGGCTTACCGAAACAAGCTACCCGTACTGCTAAAAGGGCCGACCGGATGCGGCAAGACCCGTTTCATGGAGTTCATGGCATGGCGGCTCAAACGCCCTTTGATCACGGTTTCCTGTCACGACGACCTCACCGCCTCCGACCTCGTTGGGCGTTTTCTGGTTAAAGGCGGTGAAACCGTCTGGGTAGACGGCCCACTCGCCCGGTCTGTACGCTCCGGCGCCATCTGCTATCTGGATGAAATCGTTGAAGCACGTAAGGACACCATGGTGGTAATACACCCCTTGGCCGACGACCGCCGCGTGCTTCCCATGGAAAAACTAGGCGCCCTACTCGAAGCTGACGACGATTTTTGCCTAGCCATCTCCTACAATCCCGGCTACCAGAGCGTGCTCAAGGATCTTAAGCAAAGTACCCGGCAACGCTTTGTCGCTTTGAATTTCGAATATCCGCATGCGGAATTGGAGCGTAGAATCGTTGCGAACGAATCGGGTGTAGCCGCGCCGATAGCGGAAAACCTAATTAAATTCGCGCACATGACACGTAACCTTAAAGGCAGCGGCCTAGAAGAAGGTGCAAGCACCCGTCTTTTGGTACACGCAGGCAAACTGATTGCCTCTGGCATTGCGCCCGTCACCGCCTGCCGCAGCGCCATCGCGCAAGCCATCACCGACGACGACGACATGCTGAAAGCCATTCAGGAATTGTCTTCTTCGCTATTTTAAGAATAGCCTCCTAGGCCATGGCAGCCGATACTCCTCTAACAGCCGAGCAAATCGAGCATGACCTCGATGTATGCTTAGAGCTTGAATTTACTTTCCTCAACATAGGCGGAATAAGCCAACTGCTCAGCGTACAAAGTAGGGAAGAACAGGAATTCCTGCTGGGCTGGACACGCCGCATCGCCACCACAAACATTCAAATCGCCTACCAATTCCTCCGCCGTGCCCCCGATCTTCTCAAGCGCATGGATAGGCGCGTAATGGAGACCTGGGCACTACACGCCATGGATACCTACGATAGAGTAGGCCTGCACGCCGCAATGCAGATTATCCGCGATGTAAATCAATTCATGCAGCACAAACATGCACATGCCGCCGCCGCTGTATTCGACGATGTTCGAGGGATACTGCTCAATTTCGTGCATGGCTTGTCGGGTAGAGCGCTCAAGCTCGAACAAGGCGATGCGGCCTATACCGATAGCGAGACGCTTTACCTCCCTGCCGTCATCGCCCAACTGCCGGATGCAAACGACAATTTCAGCTTGAGCAAAGCCATGGTCGCCATGCTCTGGGCGCAAACCCGATATGGGACTTTCCAGGTAGACATTAGCCAGGCGCTACATGCATACCCAGACGAGCATCACGCGCTGCAACTCTTCCATTCCTTGGAAACGCTGCGGCTAGAAGCGTGCATTCAGCGTGAATTGCCCGGCTTGTTCCGCGACATGCAAGGCCTCAAAAGCGCACTCGGCCAAACGAACACGCCCGTATGGTCAAGCTATGCCGAGCAGTTGGCCAATCCGGAAAGCACTGCCGGGGACTGTTTGCGCCTACTAGAAAAGGCCTACCATGGCCCCCTGCCCGACCCTACCTGCTATCAGGGCGAATTGCGGCCGGAGGCCATCGCCGCTTGCATGACGGCCCGTGTCGAGCGGGAAAAAGCACTGTTTCGGATCAAATTGGCACAATTGGCGAGCGATGCCAGCCGCATTCCCGATGAAGCCAATGCCAGCCCAAGGCCATTTGAAATCAGAGAAGCGCTGGCTTCCTTGGCATCCCTCCCCTCACTCGAACTCGTGCTGGACGACATACCCGTCACCCCACCCGATGATGTGCGCCAGCTGATGACGTCAATTCAATTAGACTTGGGCAATATCCCCGACGAATACCTGGTGCCGGCCGGGCCAGGCGAATATGACGCTATGCTGATCGAAGAAAAAACCATTGATCCGAACGAGGTATGGCAGGGTACCTATCATGAAGAAGGCGCTTTTTTTTACCCCGAGTGGGATTTTGGACGCCAGCATTATCGAAAAAACTGGTGCGTCATGCGCGAGAGAGAAGTCACCCCGGTTTACGATGAATTCGTCACACAAACCAAGCAGAAACATGCCGGTCTGCTCAAGCTTCTGCGCAAGACATTTGAGGCCTTGCGCGATGAAAATCGCATGCTCAAACGCCAGGCGCAAGGCGATGAAATCGATATCGACGCGCTGGTTGAATCACTAGCCGATGCCAGCGACGGGCGCGAAATGAGCGACCGCCTGTTCATCCGCGCCCATCGCAACGAGCGCAACATCGCCGTCATGTTCATGGTAGACATGAGCGGCAGTACGCGCGGCTGGATTAACGATGCCGAGCGCGAATCCTTGGTATTGTTGTGCGAGACTCTGGAAACCCTGGGCGATCGCTATGCTATTTACGGCTTTTCCGGCACAACCCGTAAACGTTGCGAGCTTTATCGCATCAAGCAAATGGATGAACCCTACAATGATACGGTGCGCGCACGGATTAGCGGCATCCGGCCGCAAGACTATACGCGCATGGGATTTGCCATCCGCCATCTAAGCAAGCTGCTGCACGGGGTGGAGGCGCGCACCAAACTATTGATAACCCTCTCCGATGGCAGGCCGGACGATTACAACGACAATTATCGTGGCCGCTATGGCATCGAGGATACACGCCAGGCCCTTATAGAGGCCAAACGCCTCGGCATCCATCCATTCTGCATTACCATCGATCAAGAAGCCCGTGAATATTTGCCGCACATGTATGGGGCAGTCAATTACACTGTCATCGACGAAGTTCCCAAGCTACCCTTGAAGGTGGCTGGCATTTATCGGCGGCTTACTATGTAAACCGTCTCACCCGTGTAATAATTCCCGGCTATCATCATGGTAATTTATTTGTATTTTTAGTAACTTATATTTTTTGACTCAAGGAGGAGATATGCCATTAGGCGGCATCTTAGGAAGTATTGCACTTAGCTTATGGCTTTTGGTAGGCATTGCGCAAGCGGGTGAATCCGGGGGTGACGCTGGAGCGACTCCCTATATGAAACTGGAAACATTCACCGTAAACCTAAAAGACGTTAGTCATTTCCTCCAAATTGATATTGCCCTCAAATTCAGCGACCCGGCAACCGCCGAGCGTATCAAGGCATTCAATCCCTTGCTTAGGAACAACCTAATCTATATTTTATCCAATCATTCGGTGGATGAGATCAATACCCTAGCCGGGAAATTAAAACTCATGGAAGACATCAAAGTATCTTTGAATAAGGAACTTAAACTGGATCCCAAGCACAGCATCTTGAGCGTGCTATTCGAGTCCTTTGTGATCCAATAAGCGGGACAATGCGGGGGTACATACCTCCCCGCCAATCAGCCGATTATCTATTCCTCCGCGGCAACCCATTCTAGAAGAGGTTGCCATTGTTCGAAATCCTTCTCCGTGCGCAAGGTTTTGCTCTGATCGAATAACGTTTCACCCAAAGCCGCGGCATTCATAT
>JAIOJO010000034.1 GCA_019911985.1 Sulfuricellaceae bacterium
CGTGGCGCAGGCGGAAACCCGCGTCGTGGTGCCCGCCCGGCTGGAAGTCGCCGGTTTTTCCGAGCCGGTCACCGCCCAGTTGATTTCCTACCCGGATCGCGGCGAGCCTTCCCTCAACCGCCTCTACCTGCACGCCAGACGTTTCATCGAGCCGGGACGGGACGACGAAGCCCTGGTCGGCGAAGCCTTTGCCGCCGCTCACCGCTTGCGGCCCGGCGACACGCTTTACGCCGTCATCCACGGCCGGCGCAAGGCCTTGACCGTGGTCGGCACCGTGCTTTCGCCGGAATTCGTCTATCAAATTGCACCCGGCGCTTTCTTTCCCGACTTCGAGCGCTACGGCATCCTATGGCTGGGCCGCACCGCCTTGGCGGCCGCCAGCGGCATGGAAAAGTCCTTCAACGACGTGTCCCTGACCCTAAACCCCGGCGCGAGCGAAAAGGAAGCTATCGCCCGCCTCGACGATCTTCTCCGTCCCTACGGCGGTTTGGGCGCCTACGGGCGCGAGGACCAGCTCTCGCATCGTTTCCTGTCCGAGGAATTCCGCCAACTGGAGCAAATGGCGAGAATATTCCCGGTCATTTTCCTCGGCGTCGCCGCCTTTCTGCTCAATGTCGTGTCGAGCCGCCTGGTCGCCACCCAGCGGGAGCAAATCGCCGTGATCAAGGCCTTCGGCTACAGCGACTGGCAGGTCGGCTTGCATTACCTCGAACTGGTGCTCGCCATCGTGCTGATCGGCGCCCTTGCCGGCCTCGCCTGCGGGGTATGGCTGGGCAAGCTGTTGAGCGGTTTGTACATGGAGTTTTACCGCTTTCCCTTCCTCGAATACACCCTCGCGCCCAGCGTCGCCCTGAGCGCCGTGGCGGCCAGCATGGCGGCCGCCGCGCTGGGCACCTTGGGCAGCGTGCGCCAGGCCGTGCGCTTGCCACCGGCCCAAGCCATGCGGCCCGATGCGCCGGCACGCTACCACGTCTCCCTGCTCGAACGCGCCGGGCCGAAACGCTGGCTGGGGCAAGGCGACCGCATGATCCTGCGCCATCTCGAACGGCGTCCCGCCAAGGCCTTGCTGTCTATCGCCGGTTTGGCGCTGGCCTGCGCCATCCTGATGGTGGGACGCTTCCAGGAGGACGCCATCGATTACATGATCAACGTCCAGTTCGGCTTGAGCCAGCGCGACGACCTCAGCGTCAACCTGGTGGACCCCGCCTCCCGATCTGCCCTCTACGAGTTGCAATCTTTGCCCGGCGTGGTGCGGGGAGAAGCCTTCCGCACCGTGCCGGCGACGCTGGTGCATGGACACCGGCACTACCGCACGGCAATCCAGGGGCTGGAACCCGGAGGCGAAATGCAACGCTTGCTGGACACCGATTTGCGGCGTGTCGAAGTGCCCAAGGAAGGCGTCGTCCTCACCGACTACCTCGGCAAACTGCTCGGTTTGCGGGTCGGAGACACGGTAACGGTGGAAGTCCGCGAGGGCAGCCGGCCGGTGCGCGAAGTTACGGTTGTCGGCCTGGTCAGCCAGTTCCTCGGCGTATCCGCCTATATGAACCGGGAAGCCCTCAACCGCCTGATGGGAGAAGGCGATGCCGTTTCCGGCATCAACCTGGCGGTGGATGCCGCGCGGCGCCAAGACATCGTTCGCCGCCTCAACGCCATGCCGCGGGTAGCCGGCATCGTGATCCGCAAGGATGCGGTGCGCAACTTCTACGACACTATGGGCGAAACCCTGCTGATCTTCACTTTCATCAACACCTTGCTTGCCGCCACCATCGCCTTCGGCGTAGTCTACAATACCGCGCGCATCGGCTTGTCGGAGCGCAGCCGGGAACTGGCAAGCCTGCGCGTGCTGGGCTATACACGGGGAGAAATCGCCTACCTGCTGCTGGGCGAACTGGCGCTGCTGACGCTGGCGGCGATACCCCTCGGCTTCGCCTTCGGCCACGGCTTGTGCGCGTATATCGCGAGCCACTTGCAAACCGATCTTTACCGCGTACCCTTGGTGCTGGAACCGCGAACCTATGCGTTTGCCGCCGTGGTGGTGCTGGCCTCCACCGCGCTCTCGGCACTGATGGTGCGGCGCCGGCTGGATCGTCTCGATTTGATCGGCGTATTGAAAACGAAGGAATAATGAACGCAATATTCGCTCCGCGGCGCCTTGCCCTCTATGCCTTGGCGGGTCTGATCGCCCTGGCTCTCGGCTATGCCTTCCTGCCTACGCGGGTGATAGTCGATACCGTGCCGGTGCGGGTAGCGCCGCTGCAGATCACCGTGGACGAAGAAGGGAAAACCCGTGTGATCGACCGTTTTTCCGTCTCCGCCCCGGTGGCCGGATTGATGCGGCGTATCGACCTAAAAGTGGGCGACAGCGTAAAACGAGGCCAGGCCATCGCGGAAATCGAAGCGCGCCGCTCTCCGGCCCTAGACCCGCGCAGCCGGGCCGAAGCCGATAGCCGCCTGGCCGCCGCCGGCGCCAGCCTGAAAACGGCCGAAGCCAAGCTGCAGGCGGCGAC
>JAIOJO010000367.1 GCA_019911985.1 Sulfuricellaceae bacterium
GCCAGGGCCAGCAGGGTTTTCAGCTCGCCCACGCGCAAGTCGCTCCACATCGAACCGGCGTCGGCGGCCAGACCGATCAGCGCGGCGACCGGGCGCTGGTCGTCCAGGCCGAGCTCGTTGAGCGTCGCCAGCAAATCGGCGCATTCGCCCTGGCTCAGATTCGGCAGATTCAGGATGGCGGGCCGGATGGCGTTGCCGACGCTGGTGTTTTCCCATTCCAGATCGTCGATGGGATAAATTTCGGATAGGCCGGGGACCAGGATGCGGCAGGCGTAGACGCCCAAACGGTCGAAGTCGGCAATGTAAATGTCGCACCCTTCGGCGTGGATGCGCTGGGTCAGCCAGGCATAGTCTTCCGCGGTGGCGGCGCTGAAATTCCAGTCGCAGAATTCGAAATCCGGCGTATCGCCGAGAAAATTCCAGCTCAGGATGCCGCTGGAATCGACGAAGTGGATTTCGATATTCGGCGCGCTGGCGATTTCGTCCAGATCGAAGCCCGGCTCGGGAAAACCGCCCAGGGCGTCGAGCGCGCGGCCTTGCAGCAATTCGGTGAGGGCGCGTTCGAGGGCAATTTCGAAGCGCGGGTGGGCGCCGAAGCTGGAGAAACAGCCTTGGTCGCCGGGATTCAGCAAGGTGACGTTCATCACCGGGTATTCACCGCCCAGCGAGGCATCTTTGACCAGGATGCCGAAGCCCGCCGCGCGCAGGCCGCGGATGCCCGCCGCGATGCGCGGATAGCGGTCGATCACGGCTTCCGGCACGTCCGGCAGGCATAGGCCTTCGGCGATGATGCGGAACTTGACGTGGCGCTCGAAAATTTCCGCCAAGGCCTGGGTGCGCGCTTCGGCCGGGGTGTTGCCCGCCGACATGCCATTACTGACGTAGAGGTTGCCGATGATGTTGACCGGAAACCACACGCTGGCGCCGTCGCGGCTGCGGGTATAGGGCAGCGCGCAAATGCCGCGTTCGCTGTTGCCGGAATTCAGATCGACCAGCGCTTCGGCCGCGATGCTGCCTTCCGGGTTATAGAATTGGCGCAATTCCGGCGTCAGCAGGCCTTCCGGCCAAACGTCGCCGTCGCCGATTGCGAACCATCGCTCCTGCGGGTAATGGGTGTAATCGCGCCGGGCATTCGCCTCGCCCAAGTAATAATGCGACCAGAAATAATTGCAGCTCAGGCGCTCGAAAAACTCGCCCAGCGCGCTCGCCAGCGCCGCCTGCCGCGACGCGCCCTTGCCGTTGGTGAACAGCAGCGGGCAGTCGCGGTCGCGCAAATGCACCGACCAGACGTTTTCCACCGGGTTCAGCCAGGAATGCTCCTCCACATGGAAGTTCAGGGCCGAGAGTTTTTCCCGCATGGAGCGGATGGACGATTCCAGCGAGGCATCTTTACCCGCGATGTAGCTTTCTGTGTGCATGACGGCTTTCTTTAGCGAAAATAAGAGCTTGTCCGGTTTTCCGGCAGGGCATCGACAGCGGCGGCGCAACCGGCCGTCTCGGCGCCGCCAGTTTACCCTAGAAGCGGTTTTAGGAAGACCCGAACATGCCTCGCATATCATCCTATGATATATTCGCCGAAAAATTTTCGGCACGCGCTTCCCAGCTTGAACTTCGCCGCATTTCGATTACCGCACAGGGAATAGAGATTGAATATCGACACCATATCATCCTATATAATTTCCGAACCCAGCCGCCTCAGCTTGGGCGAGAAAATCCGCACCAGCCTAGCCGCTTTTATCGCAATGCTGGCTGTCGGCCTCATCAGCAGCCACTTTGTCGAGGGCTACGGCCTGCCGCTGATGATCGCCTCCATGGGCGCTTCGGCGGTCTTGCTTTTTGCCGCGCCGAACAGCCCCATGGCCCAGCCCTGGCCGGTTATCGGCGGGCATTTCATTTCGGTGACGATAGGCATCACCTGCGCCCGATACATCCCAAACATCTGGGTCGGCGCCGCGGTGGCGGCCTCCTTGGCCATATTCGTCATGCACATGACTCACAGCCTGCACCCGCCGGGCGGCGCGTCGGCGCTGATCCCGGTTTTGGGCAACAGCTACGTGCATGCCTACGGCTACCACTTCATTCTGGCCCCGGTCGGCATCAATGTAATCTCGATTCTCTCCATGGCCGTGCTCTTCAATTACCTGATGCCGGGCCACCGTTACCCGGCCCGACCCTATCCGGCGCCGGACGATAAACACAAGCACAACGATCCGGCGCCCCTAGACCGCTTCGGACTCGACCACGACGACCTGCACCGCGCGCTGCAAGAACTCGACATCTACCTCGACGTCAGCGAGGAAGATCTCAACCGCGTTTACCGCATGGCGAACATGAACGCCTATCGCCGCAAGATGGGCGAAATCACCTGCGCCGACATCATGTCCCGCGATCTGGTCACCGCCGAATTCGGCACCGAACTGGAAGAAGCCTGGGCGCAACTGCGCTACCACAAGTTCAAGGCGCTTCCGGTGATCGACCCGGCGCGGCGGGTGATCGGCATGCTGACGCTGGTGGACTTTCTCAAGCGCGCCGACCTGAAAACCTACGACAGCTTCGAGGACAAGCTGCTCAAGTTCATCCGCCGCACGCCGGGAATAAGCTCGGACAAACCCGAAGTGGTCGGCCAGATCATGGCCACGCCCATCGTGACAGTCGAGGAAAGCATGCACATTGCCGAACTGGTGCCGCTCTTGTCCAACCGGAACTTGCACCATATCCCCGTCGTCAACGCCGAGCGCCGCCTAGTCGGCATGATTACCCAGTCGGACTTGATCGCCGCCCTGTACGCCGGCCAAGTGACGCACTGAGTCTTTTCGCCCCCATCCAGCCCTGCCGCGATTTTCTCCTTGAAATAGTAATACGTATGTATTAATGTTGCGGCAAACACCCAACTCAAGGAGCCTCTCATGCAAACCGTCCTGGTTACCGGCGCCAACGGCTTTGCCGGCAGCCACATCCTGGCCGCGCTGGCGCAGCGCGCCGACGTCCGCGTCATCGCCGCCTGCCGCGACAAAGAAAAACTCCCGCCGGGGTTCGCGGGCGAAGTGCGCGAGGGCGACTTGGCCGACCCGAGCTACGTGCGCCGCGCGAT
>JAIOJO010000368.1 GCA_019911985.1 Sulfuricellaceae bacterium
GTCTAAGGATAGTGGCCCCAGCCCGGAAAGAGGCTCGACAAAGCCGGCTAAAACCGCTAAATCACCGAGTTCGCGCCCCGCTCCCGCGAAACAAACAACGGCGAAGTCTCACACGCCCAATGAGGCAAAATTCCAAGTCAAGCTAGCCTCCGCCGAGGTATCGACCAAGAACATCGACAAAAACGCCCCGCAACAGCAAGTCAAAGAACTCATTACCAGCACGGACGACCAAACCGCCAGTGTTTTAGCCCTGACAAACCAAGTCAATCATCTTGAAAATCAACTGGTGCAGCTTCAAACCCAGCTCAGCAAGCTGAACATACAATTAGTTCAAGCGAGATCCCTTCCCCGGCCGCCCGTGAAAGCCGAGCAAGAAAACGGCCTGCCTCCGACCGCGCTCGCCTTAGCCGCCCTTTTGTTCGGCGCGCTGTTCACCGGGGTGGCTATGCATTATCGCGAACGCTTGATCCCAAAGCGCTTCCGCACTCCGCAAAGAGACGAACCCGGGCCACCCCATCGCGCCACTGTAGGCCAAAAGGCTCAACCGCAACCGCCTGAGCCTATGCCACAAGGCCATGCACCTGCTCCTCACCCAGACGAGGACGACGCCCGAAACATAGCCGGCTTAAGCACGAGCGCGATTTCAGTTGCATTTAGCGGCTCCATTTTGGATGAAACCAACCTCTACCTGTCCAGCGGACACACAAACAAAGCCATCACGCTCTTGGAAGAACACCTTAACGAAAGCGAAGACGATATCCACGTCTGGATAAAGCTGTTCGAGTTATATGCGGAACAAGGCGCACAAGACCGCTTTGCCGCTCTCATGCCGTCGTTTCAGCAAGCATTCGGTGGCGATCTAGAAACCCAAGAAAAAATACGGGGTATCGGCCGCGCACTCGATCCTGACAATCCACTGTATTTCGCCGAGGAGGAGAAAGAAAATCTCGACTTCGACCAGCTAGCGGCGGAAGCGCCTCAGATGGAGACTGGCTTAGCCGAAATCGCTCCGGCCATAGAGGAAGGGGCTGCAATCAGCCCGCCTTCCCCACCCATTTCCGCAGTAGCAGAAGAAACGGTCGAGCCTGAAACGCCTGCTGTCGAACCCGAGACAGCACACTCCGATGACATGCTGCCACTGGAAATTCCCTTGGAATTCAATATCGAGACTCAGAAAGAAATTAAAAATTCGTCCATGAATTTAGCGTCGTTGCCTCCGGACGACTCCACGGCTGAGGATGCAAGCGCCGTAAACGAGGAGGCGCCATTGGAGCTACCGCCTCTGGAATTCTCCATAAGTCCGCCTGAAGGCGCTATTCTGAATGGAGAACCGCTATCGGCGCCCGACGAAGAAGCGATCGCACTCGATGCGCTGCCGAAATTATTAGAAGAGCCAGACTTGCCTCCCTTAGGATTGCCGAAGAGTTGACGCACCCGTTTATTCCGAGAGTGCTTGCTCGCCGGCACCCTTCTTCATGACCTTACCCTCTTCCGCACGCTTTTTCCTGACCTCTTTCGGATCTGCGATCAGCGGCCGATAGATTTCCACCCGGTCCCGGTCGCGCAATACCGTTTCCGGTTTGGCTAGCCTGGCATAAATGCCGAGCTTGTTACGGCTTAAATCGATCTCGGGAAATTGCTCTAGCACGCCAGACAATTCTATCGCCTGCTGCACCGTCGCCCCCTCCGGCACATCCAAGCGGATAGGCGTTTGCTGTGTGGGCAAAGCATAGATCACTTCAACCGAAATCATTTCGCTCATACCTCACCCATATACCTTTTCTGCCCGCCGTATAAACGCTTCCACGAAATTGGCGGCAATATGATTGAACACGGGGCCGATCAGCTTCTCCAACATTTTGCTGGAAAACTCGTAATGCAAGCTGAACTCGACTTTACACGCATCCACATCGAGCTCGATGAACCGCCAACACCCGTCCAAATGCCGGAATGGACCCTCTTTCAGCGTCATTTCGATCAAACCCGGCGCCTGTTTCCTGTTTTCCGTGGTAAACCTTTGCTTGATATGGTGAAAATTAATTTCCACGGTAGCGACGGTGCTTAACTCATCGCGCCACTTCACCTCGGTGCCGCCGCACCAAGGCATAAATTCCGGGTATTGCTCCACCCCTTCGACTAAATCGTACATTTGCCGTGCCGAATAAGCGACCAAGACCGACTTCTCAACCAATGCCATCGAGGGAATTCCGGGTAAATTGACGAAACGGCTCCATTCTACCACCTCCGCCTCGCCGCTAGCTTGTCGAAGGGAGCGCGCACGAAACAGTGCTCAGCGCGGCTATCGCCCAAGACAAGCGCACGGCAAGGCGGCTTGGATACCAGACACACTATCAGGTATTCTCCAAGTGAGGTTCCCCCGAAAAATAGTCTTCCAAGGGTGACGTAAAATAGACGTTACTTTGGAAAGGAAGACGATGAAGATACC
>JAIOJO010000369.1 GCA_019911985.1 Sulfuricellaceae bacterium
CCATTAGGACGTCTCAACTCAAGATTGCGAGGGATAGGGAAGAATTAAAAACTAAGGTTTTCCCTGATGTTTGTAGGAGTTTGGTTTCGATATGATGAGTCTCGTGTTCAAGCCTCGCCCTTCAAACAATCAGTATATCGATACCCGAATAAGGAGCACCCGATGAGCGTTCGTTTCAATGTAACGATGGATGTCGAGGACATGGAGGGGAAAACCGTCCTGGTCTTCCTGAAGCCGCAAAATCCGCAACACAACTACATGATCCACGCTTGGCAGGTACTCACCGCCTCCGCCGGCGCCACCGAGTCCTTCGATTACGATACGACCATTTCCACCGATGTTACTAGCACGGGTGCAAGCCCCGGTGAAAGCATCACCTCGGAGAGAGTGGTCGTCGCGCCAGGCCAACTGCTATCGGCCATTAGCCCAGGCGGCTTGTCCCCGAAACTGCAACTGGCGCCCACCTCTTTGGCTCAGGAAAAGCTGACCCCAACGCAGTGCGGCGTGATCAACCAAACCAACCCCTTCATCCAGTTCAACAGCAATTGGTATGTCAATGATCGCCCGGTGGTCTCGATGCCGTACGTCGATCTCAACATGACCGTCAGCTTCGAGTTCGAGTTCGGCTCCTTCTACTTCATGGTGGCCTCCCCCCCCATGGCGGGCCAGACCTACATCGTCCAGAACTTCTCGGACATGACCCAGTACACGATGCCCATCACCGCCACGGAAGTGGACGTGACCCTGACCAAGGATCAGGGGCTGTGGACCTTCGGATTCAACGCGAGCTGAATACCAGTGAATTCAAGGCGACTTTATCTTGGCGTTCTACGCAATTGACCCCGAAACAGGCGAAATGCGAACTTAGGAAGTTGCCGCAGCACTCGCAAACGATCCATTCCCGCACGGTGCCGTCAAGTTGGCGGGAACCGATTACACATGGGAGTTCGCTCCGGTAATTACCGCCTGATTTATTCCGTGGCAGGCGGCACCTTGGTTGTGGAAATCGCCATGGACAGGCATCGGCGCGAGGTCTATCGATGAATCGATGCGGATATGACCCATTTAGGCCGCCAACAATCCCACGCTGCAAAGCGGCTAATTCTATTGGCCTTGGTGCCGATAAGGGCTAATATTTGTCAATTCGACAGGGGGACACGGAAAAATGCGTAACTTTGCCCACAAGCAAGATAAACATCTGAACAGCATTATCCCTAAGCGTGCTTGGCTGGCAATTATCTTGTTCGCGCTTGCTTTGACTGGCCACGCAAGCTATGCCGCCGACGAACCCACGCTGGTTCTCAGTGACACCTATGACACTCCGTACACGACAGAAGCCGGCGACGGTTTTCTCGACCTCGTTGCCGCTGAAGCCTTTCGCCGCGCGGGATTGCATTTAAAAATGGTGCGGGTGTCGCCGGAGCGCGCATTGTTGAACGCCAACGCCGGCATCGAAGATGGCGTTTCGGCGCGCATTGCCGGATTGGAGAAAAATTATCCCAACCTGGTGCGTATACCGGAAAAAGTCCTGGATTTTCCTTTTGTGGCTTTTGCCCGTCAGACGAAATTGACCAAGGCGAGCTGGGGGGCACTGACGCCAGTCTCGGTGGGGTATATTCAAGGTTGGAAAATTTTTGAGCAAAGTCTCAAGCCCGGCACCGCGGTCACCGTCGTGGATAGTGCGGAACAATTATTTACCATGCTCGATAAAAACCGGATCGATGTCGCCTTGTACGAGCGCTGGTTGGGCTTGGCCTTGGTGAAAAAGATGGGCATTAAAAACATCCGTGTCGTCGAACCCGCGCTCGCGGATCGAGAAATGTTCATTTATCTGAATAAGCGCTATGCCGATAAAGTACCTGCGATTACCGCTGCCTTGCGCGCGCTCAAGGCCGATGGGTCTTATACTAGGATTTGCCGCGAAAAATTCGCG
>JAIOJO010000035.1 GCA_019911985.1 Sulfuricellaceae bacterium
GCGGAATTCGTGGCGATTGCCAACAACACCGAGAACCGCCCCGGCTAAACCCGGATTTGTAGCCCTGTGCGTTCGCCCTTTTCCCACGAGCCAGTCGCCTCGTCACATTTTTTTACAAACCGACCCGCTGCCGACACATTCGGTTTACATTTTTGCGCTAGAGTCATTTACCTTGCCATCGGACCATTTTGGATCGCGGACGCAATTCAACTTATTTTGAAAGGAGATTTCCATGAACTCGGCAAAACGGACTATTCCCGCGCTAGCCCTGGCCGCGGCCAGCCTATGGAGCGCATCGGCCCTGGCGACGGCACTCCCGCTCAACTCCAGCCGCACCTGCCCCAAAGGCGGCACGAGCACGATGAGCGGCTCCTACGACACTGTCACCGGCCAAGTTTCCATGACCTCGACCGTGAGCCAATGCACGCTGTGGAACGGCGAAGTCCAGAACGGCTCGACCACGCTCACCGGCACCATCCTTCCCGGCACCGGCAGCCTCGTCAATATCGACCTGAGCACCACGGAAACGGCCTCCGTCACCCGCAACACCTCCAGCCTCACCCATACTTGCACCGCCACCAAGAAAGGGACTTTCGACCAGAGCACCCGCTTGTTCACCGGGCAGAGCAGCAGCAACTGCTCCAACGACGGCGTAACCCACGACGCGGAAGGGCTGGCCGAATACCTGCTGCGCCGCGCCGCCGTGTTGCCGGCTCCCACCGCAACGTCCACACCAACGCAATAAGCCGGCGTAGGATGCTGTGAAGTATGAACCGCATCTACGAGCTGGGAATCAATCCCGGCCTGCGCGCCAAAAACCTGAGCGTGGCGGAGTTCGTGGCGATTGCCAACAACACCGGGAACCGTCCTGGCTAAACCTGGCTTTGTAGCCTGGATGAAGCGCAGCGGAATCCGGGATGGCGGCAACCCTCTTAAGCAAGCCCGGATTCCGCTGCGCTTCATCCAGGCTACGCTTGTTGTATTTCCGGTGCCAGGCCGGCGAGCGAGATCGCTTCGATGTCTTCCGCCAAACGATAGCGCTCCTGGCCGGGGTAAACGACGAATTTTTTCGCGGGCTTAAGGTCGGCACAGGCGGAATAAAAGCCGCGTTCCACCTTGGGCGCGAGGCTGCGCTTGATTTCGATGGCCCATAGGCGATCATCCGGCCAGGCCAGCAGCAAGTCGATCTCGGCACCGCCGCTGGTGCGGTAAAAATAGGCTTGCGCGTCGCCCTTGCCGCTCCCTTGCGCCGCGGCGATCAGGTTTTCGATGACAAAGCATTCCCAGCTTTGCCCGACTACGGGATGGCCGAGCAGTGTTTCCTTGTCCGGGATGCCGAGCAGGGCATGGACCAGGCCGCTGTCGCGCACATAGACTTTGGGGGCTTTGACCAAGCGCTTGCCTAAATTGGCATGCCAGGGAGGCAAGCGGCGCACCAGCAACAAGTCCACCAGCAAATCCAGGTAGCTGCCGGCGGTTTTGACGTCGACGCCCAGATTGCGTGCCAACTGCGACGTGTTCAGCAGTCCGCCCTGACGGTGGGCAAGCATGCCCCAGAAACGGCGCAGGGTTTCGGCGGCGATGCGCGGGCCGAACTGGGGAATATCCCGCTCCAGATAGGTGCGGATGAAGTCTTGCCGCCAACGCAGGCTGCGGGCGTTATCGGGGGCAAGCAGGCTTTCCGGAAAACCGCCGCGCAGCCACAGATCGTCGGCAGGTAAGCGCGAGGTTTCCAGCACTTGAAAGGGCATAAGTTCAAGATAGGCGATGCGCCCGGCCAGCGTTTCGCCAGTCTGCTTGAGCAAGTCGAGGGAAGCCGAACCCAGCAGCAGATACAGCCCGGCCCGCCGTCCGGCGCGGCGGCTTTGGTCGATGAGGCCGCG
Source organism: Sulfuricellaceae bacterium (assembly GCA_019911985.1). GTDB lineage: Bacteria > Pseudomonadota > Gammaproteobacteria > Burkholderiales > UBA9220 > JAIOJO01. Next base: position 1,884 of record JAIOJO010000035.1, read on the forward strand.
CAACGCGGGAAACAGGCCAGGGACGCGATGCACTTCGTCGAGAATGACCAATTTGTCTAAATGGTCAGCCAGATAAAGTTCCGGCTGGGCAAGCTTGGCCCTGTCCCGCTCGGATTCCATGTCCAGGTAAAGCGCGCGCGGATCGATGGCCTTGCCTATTTCCAAAGCCAGCGTAGTCTTGCCGACTTGGCGCGGCCCCAGCAGTGCCACGGCGGGAGAATGGGCAATGGCATCGGCGAGTTGAGCGCTGAGAATTCGGTTAATCATCCTTGCAATTATGGAGTTTCATTCCATAAATTGCAAGGATAACAGACCGTAGCACTCGATTGATGCGGTTCGTTCCTCACCGCATCCTACGTGTTTGGCTGGCCCGAACTGGCCAAAATACGGTATGCAGTCCAGCAGGATGCTAGCGCTCGATAAACTCGATCTTGTAGCCGTCCGGGTCCTCGACGAAGGCGATCCAGGTCTTGCCGCCGTGCAGCGCCGGGCCGTATACGACCTTGCCGCCCTTGGCCGCCACATCCCCGCAGGTCTTGCGGATGTCCGCCACCGCGATGGCGACGTGGCCGTAGCCGGTGCCCAGTTCGTATTTCTCCACGCCCCAGTTGTAGGTCAGCTCGATTACGGCACCCTCGGACTCGCTGCCGTAGCCGACGAAGGCCAGGGTGTATTTGCCGTCGGGGTAGTCGTTGCGGCGCAGCAGCTTCATCCCCAGCACCTCGGTGTAGAAAGCGATGGACTTGTCCAGGTCGCCGACGCGGATCATGGTGTGCAGTATGCGCATAAAACCTCCGGTAATTAAACCTACAAAAAACCGTGAACCGCCCAGGAGGAAAAGGAATCAATTGCTTGCAGTCTCTCCCCGCCAACGTCCGGGCGAACGGCAGACCTCGCTATTGCTTTCCCTTGCGGCCCTTTGCGTCCTTGGCGGTAAGAAGCCTTTTTTAGCTTGATCGATTATAGCCGGTGGTAGCGCTCGCCGTGGCGCCGCAAGGCGCTATGCGCGTCCCGGTACTGCGGCAGATGGCGTTCGACGATGGCCCAGAAGCGCGGCGAGTGGTTGAGTTCGGCGAGGTGGGCGAGTTCGTGCACCACGACGTAGTCGATCTGGCTGATGGGGGCTTGGATCAGGCGCCAGTTGAGGCGGATTTCGCCGCGGGAATTGCAACTGCCCCAGCGGGTGCGGGCGCTGGAAAGGGCGAAGCGGGCGATTTTCAGCTCCATGCGCGGCGCGTAGTGGCCGATGCGCTGTTGAAAATGGAGCTTGGCCTGGCAGCGATACCATTGTTCCACCTTGCGCTGCACCGCCGCCGCGTCGGCGGGGTCGGGCACGGCCACGTGCAGGCTGTCGTCCTCCAGCACCGGCGCGTGCCGCGCGCCGCCCACCTTCAGGGCCAGCGCCACCTCGCTGCCGAGAAACAGCAGCTTGGCACCATGCTGCCAGGTTAAGGGCGCCTGCTGTTTCGCCCGCCACTCGTCCAGCTTGGCGAGCAGCCAGCCGGCGCGCTGGCGCAGCAGGTCTTCGAGATAACTCAGCGAGGTTTTCAGCGGAGCGCTGACGGTGACGCCGTGGCGGTCAATGCGCAAACCGACGGTGCGGCGGCGCGGACTGCGCTTGAGCCGGTAGCCGACCTCCTGCCCGTCCAGGCGGATCGACCGGCTTTCCGCAACCGCCGTCGGCTTGCGGAAGAAAGCCATGTTCAGGCCGCCCGCGAGCCGGCGAGGGTGGCCATTTGGTCCTCGATCCAGGCTTCCACCCAGCGGTTCAGTTCGTCGGCCTTCATGCCGTGGGTGTCGATGGGTTCGCCTATCATCACGGTAATCGTGCCGGGGCGCTTGACGAAACCGTTCTTGCCCCAGAATTCGCCGGCATTGTGGGCCACCGGCAGCGCCTTGACGTGGGCATGGGTCGCCAGCCAGGCGCCGCCGATCTGGTAATGCCCCTTCTGCCCCGGCGGGATCCGTGTGCCCTCGGGAAAAACCAGCACCGACATGCCCTCGGCCAAGCGCGCGCGGCCCTGCTCCACCACTTGCTTGAGCGCCTGCCTGCCCGCGTTGCGGTCGATGGCGACCGGCTTGAGCATGGCCAGCCCCCAGCCGAAAAAAGGCAGCAGCAGCAGTTCGCGCTTCAGCACCCAAACATGCGGGGGAAGGATTCTCTGGAAAGCGATGGTTTCCCACGCCGACTGGTGCTTGGACAGGATCACCACCGGCTCGGCGGGAATATGCTCGGCGCCCAGCACGCGGTAGTCCAGCTTGCAGGTGAAGCGCAGCCAGTAGGTCATGGACTTGGCCCATAGCGAAACGACGCGATAACGGGTAAGCAGGCTAAAGGGGAAAGTGAACAGCGCGGCCAGGGAAAACAGCGGCACCGTCAACCATTGCCCAAGGGCGAACAACAGCGAACGCAGGTAAATCATGAGTTATCGGGCGCGATAAGATACTCGGCCGCTTCGGCCAAGTTGCTGAAAACCAGGGTATGCGTTGGAATATCGCCCGCCGCCAGGGTTTTTTCGCCCTTGCCGGTGCGCACCAGGATGGGCTGCGCACCCGCCTTCTCCGCGGCCTGCAGGTCGCGCAGCGAATCGCCCACCGCCGCCACGCCGCTCAGCGCCAGGCCGTAACGCTGGGCAATCTCCGCCATCATGCCGGGCTTGGGCTTGCGGCAGGCGCATTTGTCGTCGGCGGTGTGGGGGCAGAAAAACAAGGCGTCGATGCGCCCGCCGTACTGGGCCAGCAGCTTGTGCATCTTGTCGTGAATGGCGTTCAGCGTGGCCATGTCGAACAGGCCGCGGCCGACGCCGGATTGATTGCTCGCCACCACCACCCGGAAACCCGCCTGGTTGAGCCGGGCGATGGCTTCCAGGCTGCCGGGAATGGGCTTCCATTCATCCGGATTCTTGATGAATTGGTCGCTGTCGAAATTGATCACGCCGTCGCGGTCGAGGATAACGAGTTTCATAGTTTTTCAGTGCAGCACGAAGCCGAGTGAGTCAGAAGAAATCATACACTTTTTTCGTCTCGGCTCCCGGCCCGGCTAAGCCGCCAGTTTGGAAATGTCCGCCACCTGGTTCATCAGGCCACCCAGGCTTTGCAGCAAGGCTAAACGGTTGTTGCGCAAGAGCGGCTCGTCCGCCATCACCATCACCTGGTCGAAAAAGGCGTCCACCTCGTCGCGCACGCCGGCCAGCACGGTGAGCGCCTCGGTATAGGCCATGCTGGCGACCAGCGAAGCGACTTGCGGCGCCAGCCGGTTCACCGCTTCGAACAGCGCTTTTTCGGTGTCGGCTTCGAGCAGCGCGGCGTCGGCTTGGCCTTCGGGCGCGGCGGTTTTTTTCAGGATATTCTGGATGCGCTTGTTCGCAGCCGCCAGGCTGGCGGCCTCGGGCAGCTTGCGGAAAGCCTGCACCGCTTCCAGGCGCGGCAGCACGCGGTCGATGCGCGTCGGATTCTGGCTCACCACGGCCTCCACCTCGTCCACGGCAAAACCTTGCTCGCGCAGGTAATGGCGCAGGCGGTCGAGCATGAAGCCGTGGAGGTCGAGCGCCACGCTGTCGGCCAGCCTATCCGCCGGAAAGAAGCTGCGGCACAGGTTGAGCAATTGCACCAGGTCCAGCGGCAGGCGCTGTTCGCCCAGCATGCGCAGCACGCCCAGCGCGTGGCGGCGCAGGCCGAAGGGATCCTTGTCGCCGCTGGGGATGAGGCCGATGCCGTAGATGCCCACCAGCGTGTCCAGTTTGTCCGCCAGCGCGACGGCGGCGCCGATGTTGTCGCCGGGCAGAACGTCGCCGGCGAAGCGCGGATAATAATGCTGCTCGACGGCGCGGGCCACGGCCTCCGGTTCGCCGTCGTGAAGCGCGTAGTAGCGCCCCATGATGCCTTGCAATTCGGGAAACTCGCCCACCATGTCGGTGAGCAGGTCGGCCTTGGCCAGATAGGCGGCGCGCTCCGCCTGGGCCGCGTCGGCGCCGAGCCGCCGGGCGATTTCCCCGGCCAGTTTCTGGATGCGCTGCACCCGCTCCAATTGGCTGCCCAGCTTGTTGTGGTAGACCACGTTGCCGAGCTTCTCGACGCGGGAAGCCAGGGGCTTCTTGCGATCCTGGTCGAAGAAAAACTTGGCGTCGGCCAAGCGCGGCCGCACCACC
>JAIOJO010000370.1 GCA_019911985.1 Sulfuricellaceae bacterium
ACCTTGATCACGGCAACACCGCCGGCCAGTTTGGCCATGCGCTCTTGCAGCTTCTCTTTGTCGTAGTCGCTGGAGGACTCTTCAACCTGCTTGCGGATTTGCTTGACGCGGCCTTCGATAGCCTCGCCTTTGCCGGCGCCGTCGATGATGGTGGTGTCTTCTTTACCCACTTCGATGCGCTTGGCTTGGCCCAGGTCTTCCAACGTAGCTTTTTCCAGCGTCAGGCCGACTTCTTCGGCGATAACCGTGCCGCCGGTCAGGATGGCGATGTCTTCCAGCATGGCCTTGCGGCGGTCGCCGAAACCCGGGGCCTTAACAGCCGTGGTTTTCAGAATGCCGCGGATGTTGTTCACCACCAGGGTAGCCAGCGCTTCGCCGTCCACGTCTTCCGCGATAATCAGCAGCGGGCGGCCGGCCTTGGCGACTTGCTCCAGTACGGGCAGCAGATCGCGGATGTTGGAAACCTTCTTGTCGTGCAGCAGCACGAAAGGATTGTCCAATACAGCCATCTGGCGGTCCGGGTTGTTGATGAAGTATGGAGAGAGGTAGCCGCGGTCGAACTGCATACCTTCCACCACGTCCAGCTCGTTTTGCAGGCCGGAACCGTCTTCCACGGTGATCACGCCTTCCTTGCCGACCTTGTCCATGGCCTGGGCGATGATGTCGCCGATGTTGGCGTCGGAGTTGGCGGAAATACTACCCACTTGGGCGATTTCCTTGTTGGTGGTGCAAGGCTTGGAGATTTTCTTCAACTCGCCGACAGCCGCATCGACGGCTTTGTCGATGCCGCGCTTCAAGTCCATCGGGTTCATGCCGGCAGCCACATACTTCATGCCTTCGCGCACAATCGCCTGAGCCAGCACGGTAGCGGTGGTGGTGCCGTCGCCGGCCACGTCGGAGGTCTTGGAAGCGACTTCCTTGACCATTTGCGCGCCCATGTTCTCGAACTTGTCTTTAAGCTCGATTTCCTTGGCCACGGACACGCCGTCCTTGGTGATGGTCGGGGCGCCGAAGGAACGCTCCAGCACTACGTTACGGCCTTTAGGGCCGAGGGTCACTTTAACCGCGTCAGCCAGAATATTGACGCCGGCCACCATTTTATGACGGGCGGAATCGCCGAATTTAACGTCTTTAGCTGCCATTTAAATCTCCTTAATTCTTGTGGAATACGAATTGATTCAGAGCCGATTAGGCTTCGACCACGCCCATGATGTCTTCTTCGCGCATCACCAGCAGCTCGTCGCCGTCAACCTTGACGCTCTGACCGGCGTACTTGCCGAACAGCACGCGGTCGCCCACTTTGACTTCCAGCTTGCGCACATCGCCGTTTTCCATCACTTTACCGTTACCGACGGCCATCACTTCGCCTTGGTCGGGTTTTTCGGTGGCGGAATCGGGAATCACAATACCGGAGGCGGTCTTGCGCTCTTCTTCCAGGCGTTTGACAATAACGCGGTCGTGCAAGGGACGAATTTTCATCTAGCTACTCCTTGAGTTACGATTGATTCAGGTTGGTGGTTCATACCGGTTGAACTACTTAATATGTAGACTCAACCGGAAAAATTTCCGGCGGGCTCGTTAGCACTCCCATCCGAGGAGTGCTAATAATAGGGACGACCTAGTGGAATTTCAAGGGGGAAAATTATTTAAACCTCTGCGAGGCTGTTTTAGAAAACCCTGAACCCGCGCCGACAACTGCTAAAATCGGCGCTTTCCCTTCCGGCCCTCCGCTGACCCGCCATGAATCGCAACCAGGAACTGCTCTCCCGCTCCCTCGCCGCCGTCTGGCACCCCTGCACCCAGATGAAGCGGCACGAGGAATTGCCCTTGATCCCGATTCAGCGCGGCCAAGGCGTGTGGCTCTACGACTTCGACGGGCGGCGCTACCTCGACGGCGTCAGTTCGTGGTGGGTCAACCTCTTCGGCCATTGCAACCCGCGCATCAACGCCGCGCTAAAAGACCAGTTGGAGAAACTGGAGCACGTCATCCTGGCGGGCTTCACCCACCAGCCGGTGGTGGAACTGTCCGAGCGCCTGGGCAAGCTGACCGGCCTGGGCCACTGCTTTTACGGCTCCGACGGCGCCTCGGCGGTGGAAATCGCGCTGAAAATGAGCTTCCACTACTGGCGCAACACCGGCCGCCCGGAGAAAACCGGCTTCGTCAGCCTGGCCCACGGCTACCACGGCGAAACCATCGGCGCGCTGTCGGTCACCGACGTCGCGCTGTTCAAGGACACCTACGCCCCCTTGCTGCGCCAGACTGCTCAGGTGCCCAGCCCCGACTGGCGCCGGGCCGAACCCGGCGAGAGCGCCGAAGCCTGCGCGCTGCGTGCCGCCAAGGCGCTGGAAGCGTACCTGGAACAGCACCACGCCGCCACCGCCGCGCTGATCCTCGAACCGCTGGTGCAGTGCGCCACCGGCATGGCGATGCACCACCCCGCCTACCTGAACAAGGCGAGGGAGCTCTGCGACCGCTACCAAGTGCACCTCATCGCCGACGAAATCGCCGTGGGATTCGGCCGCACCGGGACACTGTTCGCCTGCGAGCAGGCCGCCGTCCTCCCGGATTTCCTGTGCCTCTCCAAGGGCATCAGCGGCGGCTACCTGCCGCTGTCCGTGGCGCTGACCACTGACGACGTGTACCAAGCATTCTACGCCGACGAAACCGCCAAGGGCTTTCTCCACTCCCACTCCTACACCGGCAACGCGCTGGCCTGCCGGGCCGCATTGGCGACGCTGGATATTTTCGAGCAGGACGACGTGATCGCGGCCAACCGCGGCAAGGCCGCCGCCTTCGATAGCCTGCTGGCCGAACTGGCGGCGCACCCCAAGGTCAGGAATTTCCGCCATACCGGCATGATCTGGGCCTTCGAAGTGGACAGCGCCGCAGCCGATTTTGCCAACCGCTTCTACCGGGCGGCGCTGGAACGCGAAATGCTGCTGCGCCCGATGGGCGACACGGTGTATTTCATGCCGCCCTACACGATAGACGAAGCGGAGATGGGCTTGCTGGCGGAGAGAACGCTGGAGATTGTGGCGACGCTTGGCGGCTAAGGCAGACCGCCTAGCTTCTTAGAGGCTGTCTTAAGGAAGCACCTTCTCCAGCGCGTAAATCTGCGCCACCGTCTCGCGCTCGCGGATCAGGTGGACTTGCTCGCCGTCCACCATCACCTCGGCGGCGCGGGGGCGGGTATTGTAATTGGAGCTCATGCTCATGCCGTAAGCCCCGGCGGACATGATGGCCAGCAGATCGCCTTCGGCCAGCGCCAATTCGCGGTCGTGGCCGAGAAAGTCGCCGCTTTCGCAGACCGGGCCGACCACTTCGTAGCAAGCCGTGTCGCCGCCGCCTTCGCGCACCGGAAGAATCGCATGGTAGGCGTCATAGAGGGCGGGGCGCGCCAAGTCGTTCATCGCGGCATCGACCACAGCGAAGTTCTTCGCCTCGCCGGGCTTGAGGTATTCCACCCGCGTCAGCAGCAGCCCGGCGTTGCCCACCAGCGCGCGGCCCGGCTCCACCAGCAGCATTTCGGCGCGCTCGCCCAGCTTGGCGAGCAGCGCATCGGCGTAGTCGGCCACGGCGGGCGGGGTTTCGTCCCGGTAGCGAATGCCCAGACCCCCGCCCAAATCGAAATGGTGCAGGCGAATGCCGTCCCGCTCCAGCTCCTGCACCAGCGCCAGGATGCGCTCCAGCGCATCGACGAAAGGCGAGGCCTCGGTGATCTGCGAGCCAATGTGGCAATCTATGCCCTGCACCTCCAGGTGCGGCAACGACTGGGCCAGGCGATAGAGGCGGCGTGCCTCGCCGTAGGCCACGCCGAACTTGCTGGATTTCAGCCCGGTGGAGATATACGGGTGGGTCTTGGCGTCCACGTTGGGGTTGACCCGCAAGCTCACCGGCGCGCGCTTGCCCGCCTCGCCCGCCAGGCGGTCGAGGCGGTGCAGCTCGCTTTCCGACTCGACGTTGAAGCACAGGATATTTTTTTCCAAGGCCAGGCGGATGTCCGCGTCCGACTTACCGACGCCGGAGAACACCACCTTTTGCGCCGACCCGCCCGCCGCCAGCACCCGCTGCAATTCCCCTCCGGAAACGATGTCGAAACCCGCGCCGAGGCGTGCGAAGAGGTTGAGGATCGCCAGGTTGGGATTGGCCTTCACCGCATAGCAGACGAGGTGCGGGCGCGCCGCGAAAGCCCGGTCGAAAGCCTGGTAAGCGCGGGTCAGCGCCGCGCGGGAATAGACATAGCAC
>JAIOJO010000371.1 GCA_019911985.1 Sulfuricellaceae bacterium
GCGTTACCGCATCCCTTTTTCTCCCGCTCAGGAAACGGTCGGCTATATCGAGAGCCTGGCGCGAGAAGGCGTTCAGGCAGCGGCGGTATATTTCGACGATATCGAAAAATTCGGCATCTGGCCGGAAACCTTTGGCAAGACCAAACCTGGATGGAACAACGCGCCCAATTCGACTGCCAAACCCAGGCAATCAACATATACGAGATGCACCTAGGCTCGTGGCGCCGCAAGCCCGACGGGAGTGTGTACAACTACCGCGAATTGGCCTTGAAGCTCGTTCCCTATCTGCAGGAAATGGGCTATACCCATGTGGAACTGCTACCGATATCCGAACATCCGCTGGATGAATCCTGGGGTTACCAAACCACGGGTTACTTTGCCGCCACCAGCCGCTTCGGCTCGCCGAACGATTTACGAGCGCTCATTGACGTCTGCCACCAAGCCAACATAGGCGTGATTCTCGACTGGGTGCCGGCACACTTTCCAACCGATTCCTTCGCCTTGGCCCGCTTTGACGGCACCTCGCTATATGAACACGAAGACCCGCGCCTAGGCTTCCACCAGGATTGGGGCACCCATATCTTCAATTACGGGCGTAATGAGGTTCAAAGCTTCTTGCTCTCCAGCGCCCATTATTGGCTGGCCGAATTCCACATTGACGGCCTGCGCGTCGATGCCGTCGCCTCCATGCTCTACCTCGACTACTCCCGCAAAGAGGGAGAATGGCTCCCGAATAAATATGGCGGACGGGAAAATATCGAAGCGATCGAGTTTCTGCGTAGCCTCAACGTCATGGTCTACGACCGCTTCCCCGGCGCGCTAAGCTTTGCCGAGGAATCCACCGCCTGGCCCATGGTCTCCCGTCCCACTTATCTCGGCGGGCTGGGATTTTCCATGAAATGGAACATGGGCTGGATGAACGATACGCTGCGTTACATCCATAACGAGCCCATCCATCGCCGCTACCACCACAGCGAACTGACTTTCGGTCAACTCTATGCGTACACCGAAAACTTCGTCCTACCCTTTTCCCACGACGAAGTCGTTCATGGAAAAAAATCGCTGCTCGATCAGATGCCCGGCGATGCCTGGCAAAAATTCGCCAACCTGCGCCTGCTCTTTACCTACCAAATGACTTATCCAGGGAAAAAGCTCAATTTCATGGGTAACGAATTCGGTCAAGGGCGCGAATGGGCTGTTGGCGGAGAATTAGATTGGGATCTTTTGGAGCGCGATTATCACCGTGGCGTTCAATCGCTAAGCCGCGATTTGAACCACCATTATCGCAAGCTGCCGGCCTTGTACCAGCAAGATTTCAACGTCGAAGGATTCGCCTGGATCGATTGCCACGATGCCGACCAATCCATCGTGAGCTACCTGCGTTGGGGCAAAGAGGGTTCGTTCGTGGCCGTAATCCTCAATTTCACGCCGGTTCCGCGCACCGGCTACCGTATCGGCATGCCGCGAGCCGGGCATTACCAAGAAATATTCAACAGCGACTCCGCCCTTTACGGCGGCAGCAATATCGGTAACGGCGCAGGACTCCAATCCGAAGAGAAGCCCTGGATGGGGCTACCCGTTTCCGTAGTCGTTACGGTACCGCCGCTAGCGGGCATTATCCTGCAACTCGCATAGCCGACGTCACCCATAACCCCGCATTACGAAAGGAACGCTTCATGTCGGCACTCAAACGCCGCCCTGCCTGGAAAGTCTTGCAAGCCCAACATAAAATCATGGCGCGCCTCCATATGCGCGAGTTATTTGCCGCCGACCCGCTTCGCTTCGACACCTTCTCCGCACGCTGCAATGACATTCTTCTGGACTATTCAAAAAATCTGATCACGCCCGAGATCATGCGGCAACTCTTCGAGCTCGCGCAAGACGCCGGCCTACCCGCCATGATCGAAAAAATGTTCAACGGCAAAGCCATCAATAATACCGAAGGCCGATCCGTACTCCACGTGGCGCTGCGTAACCGCCATGACCGTCCAATCAAGGTCGACGGCAAGAATGTCATGCCGGAGGTGAATAAGGTGCTCGCCCAAATGCGCGATTTCAGCGAGAAATTGCACAGTGGGAAATGGACTGGATATACCGGCCAAGCGATCCGCGACATCGTCAATATTGGCATCGGCGGTTCCGATCTTGGCCCGGTGATGGTTTGCGAAGCGCTCAAGCCCTATGGCAAACCAGGACTCAACGTCCATTTCGTGTCCAACATCGACGGAACGCACATTAGCGAGGTTTTGAAAAAGCTGCGGCCTGAAACCACGCTTTTTATCGTGGCATCGAAAACCTTCACCACCCAAGAAACCATGACGAACGCGCATTCAGCGCGGGATTGGTTTTTGCGGACAGCACAGGACGAAGCGGCGATCGCCAAACATTTCGTCGCCGTCTCTACCAATAGCGAAGCAGTTACCCGTTTCGGCATTGACCTCGACCATATGTTCAGATTCTGGGACTGGGTAGGGGGACGCTATTCGCTCTGGTCCGCCATCGGCCTGCCAATCGCACTCTATATCGGCATGGAGAAGTTCGAGGAGATGCTGTGCGGCGCCTTCGAAATGGATGAACATTTTCGCACCACGCCCTTCGAGCAAAACTTACCGGTCATTTTGGGCCTGCTCGGTGTGTGGTACGGCGACTTTTTTGGCGCGCAAAGTCATGCCGTTCTGCCCTACGACCAGTACCTGCATCGCTTCCCTGCCTATTTGCAGCAACTTGACATGGAAAGCAACGGCAAATCGGTGCAGCGTAACGGCAAGCCGGTTGACTACGCGACCGGCCCAGTAGTTTGGGGAGAACCGGGCACCAATGGCCAACATGCCTTCTACCAACTGATCCACCAAGGCACCCAATTCATCCCGGCGGACTTCCTTGCCCCCATTGAAAGTCAGAATCCCCTCGGCGAGCACCATGCCATCCTACTCTCCAACTTCTTTGCTCAAACCGAAGCGCTGATGAAGGGCAAAACTCGCGAGGAAGTCAGAGCCGAACTCATCGCCGCAGGGATGGGCGGACGCGCCTTGGAACAACTGATCCCGCATAAAGTATTTCCCGGCAACAAACCGACCAATTCCATCCTGTTTCAGAAACTGGACCCCAAAACCCTGGGTTCATTGATCGCTCTTTACGAGCATAAAGTCTTCGTACAAGGCATCGTCTGGAACATCAACTCATTCGACCAATGGGGCGTGGAACTGGGTAAACAACTTGCGAAAACCATCCAGTCGGAACTGCCTGGATCGACACCGATCAAAAATCACGATGCATCCACCAACGGCCTGATTAATTACTTCAAGTCGCGGCGAACCGATTGTTTATAACCGGGCAATAACGGATACGCCACGCGGCGGCAGTCATAAGCAAGGCATGCGGGAGACATGAACGATGCAACAAACAGTTGACGAACAAGAAAAACGGCAGCTTGAAGCTATCCTCAATAGCGGAATCAGTATTCCGCCACAGCCGTCCATCTTGCTCGAAATTGAAAAACAGGTCGCCAAGCCGGGCAATAGCCTTGCCGCCATCAGCAACCTTATCGCCAAGGACGTTGGCTTGAGCGCGTCCGTATTCAAACTGGTGAATTCGCCTTTTTACAAACGCCGCTCTCCAGTGGAAAGCATTACTAAGGCCATTACCGTTCTAGGCTTGTCGCAACTAACCAATATCATCAAAGGGATGGCGCTACGCAAGGCACTAAGCGGCCAGGAACCCGCCTATGAGAACTTTTGGGAACGCTCCAACGAGATTGCCAATCTCAGTGCCATTATTGCCGGAAAACAGATTTCCGCCTGCAACATAGCGGTTGATCAGGCTTATATGGCTGGATTGTTCCACGGGTGTGGAGTACCCGTTTTAATGCAGCGTTTCCCGGAGTATTGCAAAGCGTTTCGGTTGAACCAGGGAACGAACTGGCCGAGTTTTCATGAAGAGGATCAGCGATTCAATACCGATCATACGGTCGTTGGCTATCTGGTAGCCAAGCATTGGAATCTCCCCGATTTCATTTGCCAAGCCATTCGCTTTCACCATGACAATCTGCATATCGGTCATGCCACGCTAACCCTGGTTTCCATTCTGCAGATGGCCCGCCACCTCTATGCCAGCTTGCACGACCTACCCGACGCCGAATGGCCTGAAATACAGGAAAAGATTTGCGAGGAAATCGGCTTGCACCTGGACGGGCTGCAGGAATTCTCAGAAGAGGTGTTGGACATACATCGCCAAAATTAATAGCGGCAGAAAAGCTCTCTAGCTGGACTAGGCCTTTTTAAAGAGGGATCGTATCGCCCCCATCAATTTAGGCCCTTTCGCTTCATCCGGCGCAGTCTCGTTTCCTTCCTGCACTACGTAGTTAACCTCCATTTCCGTAGTCGGCGCCGGAACCTTACTTTCCTCCTGATACCGCCCCATCAATCTGAATTTATTAGGTTTATCCAATAGAAACTTGGCAAACTCATCCAACAGCGCCTCAGTAATTTCCTCGGCATCATAGGTAAATTCGTTTTGCCCTATCATCGCGAAATTACGGGAAGAAATCTTGATAATAGCCTGGTCGAAATTGGCGGACACCACGAAATTAACGGGTATTGAACTCTCCAACTTAAAATTGGTTTTTTCCGCGTAGCCGCGAGCATTGCGAAATTCGCTCGCCTCGAATTTCAGATTGTTGCGCCAAAGATAGTCCTGAAACTGCTCGATCAGTGCCGGCGTCTCCTTATCTATCGTCAAGGGATTATCGGTTTTGCACTTGAAAGCGAGGTGGATTTCCTTAATAAAATCCCGATTATCAATGGTAAAATTCTCAGTATTGAGCCGATAATCCTCTTGCAACAAATTATCGATTTGCCCGAAACCAGACAAATAGTACGAACGCAAAACATGCGGTTTAATGACATTCAACTGATTCACCAACTCCAGTAAAAAATGGTGCATCTGCTTCAGCTTATCTTCCACTAAAACGAAATTGCGCGTAATTCGTTCCAGCCGGTTCTGGGTATCGGTTTCCTGACGAATCTTGAGTTCGTCAGCTTCCTTTTTAAGGTCGTCTAAAATACCCATACTCAATACCCCCAAGTGACTTGAATAATGTGATCGGATTGTAACCGACAACACTTAAATACTAAATCCATCAACCCAAGTAGAATCGCATACAAAATTTATCTCCATTAAAACCGCGGCGCCGCATAGTTAACGCCTCCTCTTTCGCGCTGACGGCAAAGGCGTAAACTAAAAGCTTAGAAGCTAGCATTGATACGCAAAATTCTACGGATTCATAGTCGCCGCAAACGCATGCAATTGTATTGCCAACAGCCCATACCCATTCGGGTATGGGTCGTTTTGATGATTACAATTTGGTTTAAGAACATGAATGCCCACTTTAAGAAAACACAATCCAGAATTTTCGGCTCGATAGAGCGCAGCATCCAATATCTCGAACCGCGCTTCCTGCTGAGTTGCTTCATCGCCATCATTGGCTTCCCTCTATACTACTTTGTCTGGCACGACCTATTCCCCCAACCCTACGAAAACCTTCCGCTTCGCATCATTGGCAGCCTGATCTTCATTCCATTGCTGTTTACCAAGCGCTGGCCGGAGCGCGCGCATGCCTACTTACCGATGTACTGGTATTTCGCCATTCTTTATACCACGTCCTTTTTCTTTACCTTTATGCTGCTGAAAAACAACGGCTCGGTCGTCTGGTTGTTATCCTCTCTCACCGCCCTGTTTTTGATGGTTTTGTTGCTGGACTGGCTCAACCTCATCATCCAATTCTCTCTTGGGGTTGGGCTTGGTGCATTTGCTTATTACATAACGACCGACTCACCGCAATGGGGCACCGTTTATCTAGAACACCTGCCCATCTACCTCTTTGCCTTAGCGGTCGGAAGTGTCGCTAACTACAGCTCTGAAATGGTAAAACAAGAACAGCGGCGTGTCACACTGGCCACCGCCAGCAACATCGCGCACGAATTGCGAACCCCGCTGCTTGGGATTAAAAGCGGCGCAGCCGGGCTGCGGCAATACTTGCCCGTTTTATTGGAAGCGTATCGGCTTGCTCGGGATAATAAATTGCCCGTAGCATCGATCCGAACCATTCACTTGAACTCGATACAAGGCGTACTAGATCGGATCGAGCAAGAGGCCGCTTTTTCTAACACGGTTATTGATATGCTGTTAATGAATGCCCGTTCATTCGGCCTCAAGCCCGCAGACTTCAGCTTTTGTTCCATGGCAAAATGCGTCGAAAAAGCGCTCAGCCGCTATCCTTTCGCCTCGGAGAAGGAAAAGAGCTTGATCGTGTGGAATAATAACGCCGATTTTACTTTCCACGGATCCGAGCTCTTAATTGTTCACGTATTATTCAACTTGTTGAAAAATTCTATTTTCTACGTGGCCCAAGCCGGAAAGGGACAGATATTCATAC
>JAIOJO010000372.1 GCA_019911985.1 Sulfuricellaceae bacterium
CCCGGATATTTCATAAATTCGCGTGATGATCGCGCAGTATTTTGATTGATAGGGAAGTTTTGAGAAAGAGTGTCGTAGTCATTCATACGACCGACTGAACAAAATCTTTCATATCAATCAAAAGACCAGCGAGGGCGCGCGTTAATTTATGAAACATCCGGGTTAATGGCGCCGCTAAAAAACCCTTCCAGATATCCCCGCGACGCAAGATTTAAGATAATGCGCGCACCATCGGCCCAGCCAGGGCGAAGCCTACTTTACCCACCTGTTTGCCCTCGCCGGCCACTGGCGAAAAATGTCATCAGGCTCGCGATCTCTTCGTCAGAAAAGGGGTTTTGCAGAGTAGTCAAGCGGACGCCGTGAATGCCGCCGAGCATGCGGGCGGCAAACTCGTCCTGCGGCAGGGTCGCGGCCAGGAAAAAAAGATCGGGCGCCGGGTTGGGCTGGTTCCGATCGGGATTCTGATGGCAGCCCATGCACAGTTTTTGATAAATCGACTGGCCCGCCCGCAAGCGCGACGGGTTCGCCGCGAGCGGCAAAAAACCGGACATGTCCAACGGGTAGTTCGATTTGATCCAGTCAAGCCGCCGCGCCAACCCATGAATGTTTCCCGACGCAAACAGGTCGCGCAAGTCCGCGACTTGCTCCATCAATTCGGGCTGTGGACGGCGCTCTGACTGAGCGGCGTAGCGCACCAGCATTCCCAGCGTACCGAGGCTGCTGCGGATGCGCTGGCGCAAGCCCTGGCGACGCAAGGGCGGGGTCGCGGGGTCGGCCAGCAGGCGGGCGTCCCCTCGCAACACCGCAACTTCCACCCGCAAGCGCCGGTCATGCTCTCCCTTCGCGCTAGCAGGCGGAATCGCGGCCAGCAAAGCGGCCACGATCAAGAGGAAGCCTATCCACAGGGAGTTATTCAAACTTGATTTTCTGCTCCATGGCGGCCTTCGGATCGGCGCTCCATTCGGCCATCGAGCCGTCATATACCTTGGCTTGCTTGTTGCCGAGCAGTTCGCTGGAGACGAACCAGCCGAGGGAAGCCCAATGGCCGGTATTGCAGAAATTGATCTCCTCTCCCTTAAGGGGAATGCCCACATCCTTATAGAGCTTTACCAACATGGCCGCACTCCGGAATTTGCCGCCGTTATTATCGGTGAGCCAACTCTCAGGCAGATTCTTCGCACCGGGGATAGTCCCGTTGCGCTTCACTGTCGCGGCGGTCCGGTTCACGCCCAGGTACTGGTCGCTGGGGCGATTGTCGATAAGCACGACGCCTCCCTTCGCGGCCTTTTCCACATCCGCCTCGGCGGGGTACATGTCCTTGCGGAAATGAGCCACGAAAGCCTTCGGTTTAGGTGTGTTCATGCCGGTCTCGATCTTGTTGGCCTTATCCGCCGCGTAAGCGTTGTAGCCACCGTCCAGAATGGAAACTTCGTCATGTCCCAGAACCTTGAGCGTCCAATAGACGCGGGTAGCGCTGCCCATATCCAGTGCGTTGGTTCCCGCCGAATAGATCACCACATGGGTGTTGCCGTCGATGCCGAGGCTTCCGATGAGTTTTTCGATCTGCGGTACCGGCGGAAGCATGCCGGGGATATTGTTCACCTTGGCGCGCCAGCCATCCTTCATGTAGTCGCTATATACGGCGCAGGGAATATGGCCGCGCAAATAGTCCAGCTTGGAATGCCCGTCTAGCTCGTTGCGGATATCCAGCACCACCACGCCTGCCTTGCAGGAATTTTGCTTGGCCCAATCAATGTCCACAAGCGGGCTGGCGGTTGCGGCGAATACAGCCCCGCTGGCGGCTGCCAACCACAGTGCGGCCAAAATCGTTATTCGTTTCATAATCCTTCCTCCTTGGTTAAACGACGATAATCCGGTCGGCGTCGAGCAGGCGGAGTAGCGCCTGATCCCAATCCCGGTCGGTATTGCCCGTACGTGAGGCATCGAAACACCACACGCGATGGGTTTTCTGCAGGTGTTCGACGGCTCTCTCCAGCGTTTCCCGGTCGGGAAAGATGGCCGTATCCAATACCACTACATTCATTCCGTTCATATTCAACGCCATTTTAAAAGCTCATTACGCAATCGG
>JAIOJO010000373.1 GCA_019911985.1 Sulfuricellaceae bacterium
CGGCTCGCAGCTTCGCTCCCCGCTTCCTTCCCACATTCGGTCGCCCTCATGCAGTTGCGCTTCGCTTCGTTCGCTGTGATCAACTTACGGTGGGACTTGCACCCACAGGAGTGCGCCCATGCTGGGCGCACCATAAAAAAAGGCGGGATATACCCGCCTTTTTTGTTCCCATATTTGTATTTACAACAAGGGCACGATCAACAGCGCCACAATGTTGATGATCTTGATCAGCGGGTTCACCGCCGGACCTGCCGTATCCTTGTAGGGATCGCCGACAGTATCGCCGGTAACCGCCGCCTTGTGGGCTTCGGAACCCTTGCCGCCGAAATTACCCTCTTCGATGTATTTCTTGGCGTTGTCCCAGGCGCCACCGCCGGTGGTCATGGAAATGGCAACGAAGATGCCGGTGATGATGGTACCCACCAGCACGCCGCCCAAGGCGACGGGGCCCAGCACCAGGCCGACGATGATGGGCACGGCCACCGGCAACAGGGAAGGAATAATCATTTCCTTGATCGCCGCCTTGGTCAGCATGTCCACCGCGCGGGAATAATCGGGCTTGGCGGTACCGGCCATGATGCCGGGAATTTCCTTGAACTGGCGGCGTACCTCAACCACCACCGAACCGGCGGCGCGTCCTACGGCTTCCATCCCCATAGCACCGAACAGATAAGGCACCATGCCGCCGATGAACAAACCGATGATCACCATGTGGTTGGATAAATCGAAGGTCAAGCCAGCATGATGCGCGGACAGCGCGTGAGTATAGTCGGCAAACAGCACCAATGCGGCCAATCCGGCCGAGCCGATGGCGTAACCCTTGGTCACGGCCTTGGTGGTATTGCCCACGGCATCAAGCGGGTCGGTAATGTTGCGGATTTCCTCCGGCAAGCCGGCCATTTCTGCAATTCCGCCCGCATTGTCGGTCACCGGACCGTAAGCGTCGAGGGCCACGATAATTCCGGCCATGGACAGCATCGACGTCGCGGCGATGGCAATGCCGTACAGGCCCGCCAGCGAGTAGGCGGCGCCGATCGCGGCGCATACGGCCAGCACGGGCAGCGCGGTGGACTTCATGGACACGCCCAGACCGGCGATCACGTTGGTACCGTGACCGGTCGTGGATGCCTCGGCGATATGACGAACCGGGCCGTACTCGGTGGCCGTGTAGTACTCGGTAATGACTACTAGCGCGGCGGTCAGCGCCAAGCCGATCACGGAAGCCAAATATAAGCTCGTGGAGCTCATCAATTTACCGTCCGCCATGATGCCGTCGCCCAGCAACCAAGTGGTAAGCGGGTAGAACGCCACCAGGGCCAGCACGCCGGAAACCATCAGGCCCCGATAGAGCGCGTTCATGATCTTGCCGCCCTCGCGCGCCTTGACGAAAAACGTGCCGACGATGGAAGCAATGATCGAGAAGCCGCCCAACACCAAGGGATAAGCGATCACTTTAGACGTCGCAACGGCATCCGCGCCGACCATCATCATACCGCCCAACAACATGGTCGCGATGATCGTCACGGCATAGGTTTCGAACAGGTCGGCCGCCATACCGGCGCAATCGCCCACGTTGTCGCCCACATTGTCGGCGATTACCGCCGGATTGCGCGGATCGTCCTCGGGAATTCCGGCTTCGACCTTACCGACCAAGTCGGCGCCGACGTCTGCGCCCTTGGTGAAAATGCCGCCGCCGAGCCGGGCGAAAATGGAAATCAAGGAACCGCCGAAACCCAGGCCGACCAAGGGTTCGATGATCTGTATGGCGGTGGCGCCAGGCGCTGCGGAGGAGACGAGGAAAGCGTAATAGCCGGCCACGCCGAGGAGACCCAAGCCTACCACCAACATTCCTGTGATGGCGCCGCCCTTGAATGCTACGTTGAGCGCGGCGTTCAGGCCTTCATGGGCCGCTTGCGCGGTGCGCACGTTGGCGCGCACCGACACATTCATGCCGATATACCCGGTTGCGCCGGAAAGCAATGCTCCGATGGCAAAACCTACGGCGGTTTTCCATCCCAATGCCGCAAAAATCGCGACGAAAAGGATGACACCGACGATACCGATGGTCGTGTACTGCCGGTTTAGATAAGCCGAGGCTCCTTCCTGAATGGCGGCAGCGATTTCGCGCATGCGATCGTTACCTGTTGGTTTTCCCATGATCCATTGAATGGAAACTACGCCATAAAGTATGGCGGCAATTGCACAAGCAAGCGCGAACAATAATGCGACCGACATTAGAACCTCCCCGAAGTATTGCTTAATTTGAAATTAAATACCCTTGGTCTTCCCCTACGTTTCCCACTGCAAAACACGTTTTCGCCACGCAATAAAAAGGGCGCAGTGCGCGCCCCCGAATCATTAAACCTTAAACTCCTCTTCCAACTTTTTCGCCACGGCGACGTTTTTCAGCCGGACATAGCTGGGCAAGCCATTTTTATAAGGAGGATAGTCTTCGCCCTTGATCAGCGGCGCGAGGTAAGCGCGGCACTTTTCGGTAATGCCGAAGCCATCCTTGGTGATGAAATTCTTAGGCATCATTTTTTCGACGTTAGCCACTTTGGCCAACGGCGCCATGCCGACTTTCCATTTGTAAGGCGCGTCGGAAAGGCGCTCTATCGTGGGCATCACCGCATTGTGGCCCTTGAGGGCATATTCAACGGCGGCTTTACCCATGGCATAAGCTTGATCGACGTCGGTTTTCGACGCGATATGGCGCGCGGCGCGCTGTAGATAATCGGCCACACCCCAGTGATACTTCAGGCCCAGCCCCTCGCGCACGATATTCGCCACCACCGGCGCCACACCGCCCAATTGGGCGTGACCGAAAGCATCTTTCAGGCCCTGATCGGCCAGGAACTTGCCGTCCGCACTTTTGACGCCTTCCGACACCACCACCGAGCAGTAACCGAATTTTTTAACCAATTCGTCGACTTTAGCGAGGAATTTTTCCTGGTTGAAGGTCACTTCAGGGAACAGGATCACAATCGGCAGTTCGCAGTCAGCATCGGACGCCAAACCGCCCGCCGCCGCAATCCAGCCGGCATGACGGCCCATCACTTCGAGCACGAAAACCTTGGTCGATGTCTTGGCCATGGAGGCTACGTCGAAACTCGCCTCGCGGGTAGACACGGCAATGTACTTGGCTACCGAACCGAAGCCTGGGCAGGTATCGGTAATCGGCAGATCGTTATCAACGGTTTTCGGTACATGAATCGCCTGGATCGGATAGCCCAGCTTTTCCGACAACTGCGAAACTTTTAGGCAAGTATCGGCGGAGTCGCCGCCGCCGTTGTAGAAGAAGTACCCGATATTGTGCGCTTTGAATACTTCGATTAGGCGCTCGTACTGGGCCTTGTTTTCTTCCAGTCCCTTGAGCTTGTAGCGGCACGAACCGAAGGCGCCGGATGGGGTATGACGCAATGCGGCAATCGCCTTCGCGCTTTCCTTGCTGGTATCGATAAGATCTTCGGTCAGCGCGCCGATAATACCGTTGCGGCCTGCGTACACCTTCCCGATTATGTCTTTGTGCTTGCGCGCGGTCTCGATTAGACCGCATGCAGAGGCATTGATGACGGCGGTTACCCCGCCGGATTGAGCATAAAACGCATTCTTTTTCGCCATGAACCTAACACTCCCTCGTCACATGATTATCAAACCCACCCGACTGAACACCGAATCCGGGAAAATCCCTGCTTAAGTCGGTTAGGCG
>JAIOJO010000374.1 GCA_019911985.1 Sulfuricellaceae bacterium
GTATTGGTGCGCTTGATGTTGGCGGTGAGCTTGCGTAGCGCCTGGGACATCAGGCGCGCCTGCAAGCCCATGTGCGAATCGCCCATTTCGCCCTCGATCTCGGCCTTCGGCGTCAAGGCCGCCACCGAATCGACCACCACCACGTCCACGCCGCCGGAACGCACCAGCATGTCGGCGATTTCCAGCGCCTGCTCGCCGTTGTCCGGCTGGGAAATCAGCAAATCGGCAATGTTCACGCCCAGCTTCTGCGCGTACTGCGGATCAAGCGCGTGCTCCGCGTCGATAAAGGCCGCGGTGCCGCCGAGCTTCTGCATCTCGGCAATCACTTGCAGCGTCAACGTGGTCTTACCGGACGATTCCGGCCCGAAAATCTCGACCACCCGGCCGCGCGGCAAACCGCCGACGCCCAGCGCGATATCCAGGCCGAGGGAACCGGTGGATACCACCTGAACATCGTTCACCACCCCGCCATCGCCGAGGCGCATGATGGAACCCTTGCCGTACTGTTTTTCGATCTGGCTGAGTGCGGCTTCGAGCGCTTTGCTTCTATTGTCGTCCATGGATTGAAACCCCCTTAATTGATCTAGCGGATTATGGCATATCTGCAGTCCGCTCCCAAGCTGCGAGATGCAGTTAGCCGATTTTAGCTCGCCATCCTCGCCCCGAAGGACGGGCGTTACCCCGCAACCGCTGTGTGTGTCGTTGATCCCACTTGTTTCAATCCTCGCCCGCCCCGAAGGACGGGCGCTACATGTTCGCGCTGGCGAGGATCGTCCGCGCCGTGCTTGGTTTCAATCCTCGCCCGCCCCGAAGGACGGGCGCTACCTCATACGCCGGGTCTTTGAGCTGAGCTCTCAGGTCGTTTCAATCCTCGCCCGCCCCGAAGGACGGGCGCTACCGATTGACAGAGCGCTACCATCCTGCTTGCTTTGGTTTCAATCCTCGCCCGCCCCGAAGGACGGGCGCTACATCCAGCAGCACAACGCAAAACTTCGACAAGCGGCGTTTCAATCCTCGCCCGCCCCGAAGGACGGGCGCTACGCGGACAAGTGTGGATGGCGGTAAGCCCATTGCTGGGTTTCAATCCTCGCCCGCCCCGAAGGACGGGCGCTACCGTGCTGGCCACCGATGGCGTTCTGGTTTTCAAATGGTTTCAATCCTCGCCCGCCCCGAAGGACGGGCGCTACCTCACTGGTTTTGCGCAAACGCTCAGCGATTACTCGTTTCAATCCTCGCCCGCCCCGAAGGACGGGCGCTACGCGGCGTGCGCACT
>JAIOJO010000375.1 GCA_019911985.1 Sulfuricellaceae bacterium
ATTAATGATAATGCGCTGTTGCCGATGGCAATGGCATGGTATTTGCTGATAGGCCTGGATCATGATAGGAAAAAAACATACCGAGACGTTGTTGCGCGTCCTGCTGGTTGACGAAACCTTCGAAAGGGCGGCGATGCTGAAGCATGCCTTGCAGGAGGCTGGCTGCAGCATCGCCGCCCATGTGTCTTCCAGCGCCGATCTGCCGGGCTTGGTGTACGAACTCAAGCCCGATGTGATTATTCTGGATACCGAATCGCCGGATCGCGACATCTTAGAGCATTTGTGTACCATCAGCCGCGATCAGCCGCGCCCCATCGTGATGTTTACCCACGACAACGACAGCGAAAAGATCCGCGCGGCGATTCGCGCCGGAGTGAGTGCCTATGTTGTGGATGGGCTGCAAAGCGAACGCATACGTCCTATCGTCGAGACGGCAATGGCCCGCTTTAATGAATTTCAGGCGATGCGCGAGGAATTGGTGAGGGCGGAAACCAAGCTTTCCGACCGCAAGGACGTGGATCGGGCCAAGGGGATATTGATGCGGCAACGCGCCTGCCCCGAGGACGAGGCCTATCAGGCCATGCGCAAAATGGCGATGGATAAGGGGCTGCGTTTAGCCGAGGTGGCGCGTCAGGTGATCGATATTGCCGAGTTGCTGGGCTAGTTGTTCTGCGCTGCTGCCGTCAGGCCATAACGGCGGTGCAAGCCGTCGAATTCGTCGAGACCGCATCAGGCGGTGCCGTTGTCTCCCCCGCATCGTTCGCCCAGTAGAGCCGCACGCTTCCGGCCGTTTATAGCCGGAAGCGTGCGCGCACAGTCTCAGGGACAATATCTGAAA
The DNA here is from genome assembly GCA_019911985.1 of Sulfuricellaceae bacterium. Lineage (GTDB taxonomy): Bacteria > Pseudomonadota > Gammaproteobacteria > Burkholderiales > UBA9220 > JAIOJO01. The sequence continues at coordinate 839 of JAIOJO010000375.1, forward strand.
TTCCGCACCGGCTTGGTGCCGTCTAGCCGGGAAAAATCGATTGAAAGCGGCTGTATAATTTGTAACGCAATGTATTTAAATGTATCTATATGCTCTGGCACGGCCATTGCTTATGTTTGTGCCTAAGTATTGAGGGCTGACCCAACGGCGGGTCGGTGCTGATAGGCACGCGGGCCAACGGTGGTTCGCCGTGTTCGGACAAAGGCGTCCATTCTTGCGATTTTCGCGGGGATGGGCGCTTTTTTATTTTCTAAATGGAGATGGACATTATGGACAAGAGCAAGCAAGACGGAAAAATCATCCTCCCCGAGCAGCCGAGCCGCCGGGATTTTCTTAAAACCGGCGCCAGCTTGTTGGGCGGCGCCGCTCTGATGGGGCTGGTGCCGCCCGGCGTGCGCCAATCCGCCTGGGCGGCCGGTTCGGACAAGCCCGAGCTGAGCGAAGTCAAGATCGGCTTTATTCCGCTTACCGACTGCGCTTCGGTGGTGATGGCCGCGAAGCTCGGCCTGGACCGGAAATACGGGATCAAGATCGTTCCCAGCAAGGAAGCTTCGTGGGCCGGGGTGCGGGACAAGCTGGTGAACGGCGAACTGCACGCCGCCCATGTGCTGTACGGTCTGCTATATGGCGTTCAGATGGGCGTCAGCGGGCCGAAAAAAGATATGGCGGTGCTGATGAACCTGAACCGCAATGGCCAGGCCATCACCCTTTCCGACCAGCTCAAGGCTAAGGGCGTCAGCGATGGCGCTAGCCTGAAGAAACTGGTGGACACGGACAAGCGCGATTACACCTTCGCCCAGACCTTCCCCACCGGTACCCACGCCATGTGGCTTTACTATTGGCTGGCGGCCCAGGGCATCAACCCCTTGTCGGACGTGAAATCCATCGTCGTGCCGCCGCCCCAGATGGTGGCCAACATGCGGGTGGGCAACATGGACGGCTTCTGCGTGGGCGAACCGTGGAACGCCCGCGCCATCTACGACAAGATCGGCTTCACCGTGGCCACCACTCAGGAGATTTGGAAAGACCACCCGGAGAAGGTGTTGGGCACGACCGCCGAGTTCGTCGCCAAGTACCCCAATACCGCCCGCGCCATGATCATGGCGGTGCTGGAGGCGTCCAAGTACATCGACGCCACGGCCAACCGCGCCCTGGTGGCGAAGATTATTTCCGAGAAGTCCTACGTCAACGCGCCGGAAGAAGTCATCGAGGGGCGCTTCCTGGGGCACTATGAAAACGGCTTGGGCAAGAAGTGGCAAGACCCCAACTACATGAAGTTCTACGATAACGGCCTGGTGAACTTCCCCTACCTCTCGGACGGCATGTGGTTCCTCACCCAGCACAAGCGCTGGGGGCTGCTGAAGGAGCACCCGGACTACCTCGCCGTGGCGAAGAAGGTCAATCGGATCGATCTGTACAAAGAAGCGGCTGCCCAGGTGAAGGTGCCTGTGCCGAAAGACCCGATGCGCTCCAGCAAACTCATCGACGGCACGGTGTGGGATGGCAAGAATCCCAAGGCCTACGCCGACAGCTTCAAGATCAAGGCATAAAAGGAGAAGCCCATGAATGCCGTCAGTCTTACTACGGAAAATCTAGGTGACGTGATGCCCTCCAGCGAAGCCGCGAAAGCGGCCGCCACGCAGCCGCAGCCGGCGAATGACGTCGTGATGGCCGAACTGGAAAAGGCCGCGCCGCCGAAGGCGAAGGTATACCGGCGCGAGCGCCTGAATGCCGTCCTGCAATGGGCGGTTCCGCCTCTGTTGGGCATCGCGTTATTCGTCGGTCTGTGGGCGCTGGTGTCGCAAGCCAGCCCCCAGTTGCCGGGGCCGGCAAAAACCTGGGCGTCGGCGGTGCAGTTGTTCAGCGACCCGTTCTACAACAACGGCCCCAACGACCAGGGCATAGGCTGGAACATCCTTTACTCGCTGAAGCGGGTCGCCATCGGATTCGGCATGGCGGCGGCGATAGGCATCCCCTTGGGATTCATGATCGGCCGATTTTCCTTCCTCAGCCGCATGACCGCCCCGGTCATCAGCTTGCTGCGGCCGGTATCGCCGCTGGCGTGGCTGCCCATCGGTTTGCTGGTGTTTAAAGAGGCCCAGCCGGCGGCTATCTGGGTGATCTTCATCTCCAGCATCTGGCCGATGATCCTCAACACCGCCGCCGGGGTGGCGCGCATTCCCCAGGATTATTTGAATGTGGCGAAGGTGCTCAATTTGTCTGAGTGGAAGGTGTTCACCAAGATACTCTTTCCCGCTGTGCTGCCCCACGTCATCACCGGCATCCGCTTGTCCATCGGCATCGCCTGGCTGGTCATCGTGGCGGCCGAGATGCTCACCGGCGGCGTCGGACTCGGGTTCTGGGTATGGGACGAATGGAACAACCTCAACGTGGAGCACATTATCATCGCCATTTTCGTGGTGGGCATCGTCGGCCTGCTGCTGGAACAGGGGCTGGTGATGCTGGCGAAACGGTTTTCTTACGAGTAATGGGGAATGAGGGATGAGTGATGGGGAAAGCCTATTCCGCATCCCTTCTGACAGGAGAGAAACATGGAAAAATACGTACAGATAGACAAGGTGCAGATGGTGTTCGATACCAAGCAGGGGCCGTTCGTCGCCTTGCGCGACATCGACCTTGCTATCCGCCAAGGGGAGTTCGTCTCCCTGATCGGCCACTCGGGCTGCGGCAAGTCCACCTTGCTCAACTTGGTGGCGGGCCTCAACGAGCCTACGGCGGGAGCCATGCTCTGCGCCGGGCGGGAAATCGCCGGCCCTGGGCCGGATCGCGCGGTGGTGTTCCAAAACCACTCCCTGCTGCCCTGGCTCACCTGCTTCGAGAACGTCCACTTGGCCGTGGAGCGGGTGTTCGGCCAAAGCGAAGGCAAGGCTTCCCTGAAGAAGCGGGTTCAAGAGACGTTGGCGCTCGTCGGGCTGTCCCATGCCGAGCACAAGTACCCGCATGAAATCTCCGGCGGCATGAAGCAGCGGGTAGGCATTGCCCGCGCCCTTTCCATGCAGCCCAATGTGCTGCTCATGGACGAGCCTTTCGGCGCGCTCGATGCGCTGACCCGCGCCCACCTGCAGGACGAGTTGATGCGGATCGCACAGGAAACCCAGAGCACCGTCATTATGGTGACTCACGATGTGGACGAAGCGGTATTGCTCTCCGACCGAATTGTCATGTTGACCAACGGCCCCGCCGCGACGGTCGGCGAAATCCTGCCGGTGACGCTTGAGCGGCCGCGGGATCGCTTGGCCTTGGCCAACGACCCGGAATACCACCGCCTGCGCGGTGCCGTGCTGGAGTTTCTCTATCACCGCCAAATGCGGCCCGCCGCCTAAGATCGGCTTGCACGAAGCAGGTCAGCGGCTTCACGGCTGGCTGCTTGAGGGCCGGTTCTAAGGCGGGCGCTGAAAATATTGAATGGGAGCACGGAAATGGCTGAAATTAAAACCGTCTGCTGCTACTGCGGCACCGGTTGCGGGGTTTTGCTGGAAGACCGGGGAAACCGCGAGATCGCTTTGCGCGGCGATCCGTCCCACCCGGCCAATAAAGGGAAATTGTGCACGAAGGGGGCGGCGCTTCCGCTGACGCTCGGCCTGCAAGGTCGCGCCCTTTATCCCGAATTGCGCCGGGAGCGCGGCCAGCCGCGGCAGCGCGCGGGCTGGGACGAATCGCTGGATTATCTGGCCGAACGCTTCGCTGCCATCGCCCGGCGGGATGGGCCGGAAAGCATAGGATTCTACGTCTCGGGGCAGTTACTGAGCGAAGATTACTACGCCTTCAACAAGCTGGCGCGAGGCTTGGTCGGCACCCCCCACATCGATTCCAAT